>NZ_LT629705.1:0-260000 GCF_900103875.1 Pseudomonas arsenicoxydans
ATTGTTGTTTTTGTCATGCGTCTTCCCCGGTGAGTGACAGAAGGCCCACCCTACTGCCGCACGTTGGGAGCGATAAGCGCACCAAGGAGGTATTCGCGGTGTACCTCTTAAGTATGAATGCCAGATGGGACGCGGGTTTGCGCCGGGTATGGATGGGCTGGATGGAGGGTTATCAGCCAGATGCATGAACGGATCGGACGCTGATCTGTAGTCACTACCAAAGGCTGCTACAAAGAAGGGGGGAAAGTTTGGACTGTTGCTCAGGCTGCAACACTGCATGTCGCGAATCGCTATTTCCTTAGGGCTCACGGCTTATTCTTGCCGGGCTTTGAAGGTGAACCGCCAGAAAGCACGCAGCGATGACGTGTGATCAATCCACATCATCGCTGACAGAATCCAGATGAATCGATGCTTATCGATTGATCGCCCTGAGTACACTGACGTTGATTTGTAGCTCCTTGATTCAACGTCTTGCTTTGGCCGCTGCGTTTGCAGCGGCCTTTTTTATGGGCGATGGTTTTGTGGCGAGGGGAACAATCCGGGGCATGGCAGGGCTCTGAAAATCCCTGCGCAACACATCAACGTCAAATCGAATACTTCTGCAATTCGCCATCATTTCCTTCAGCGCCTCGATGTTGTCCTTCGGATGCGCTGCGCCTTCGAAATCACAAATCTGCTGCCAATGCGCCGCCACATCCTCCGGCGAGAACCCCTCCCGCGGATCAAACCCGGCGCCCAGGCTACGCTCCCAACGCACTTTGCCCATCCAGCGCCGCGACTTCAAACAGCCCGGAAGTCTCCTGGCAGGTTTCGCTGGCCAAGTACACCACCAACGGGCTCACCAGTTCTGGCTTGAGTTGCTCGAACACTTGCGGCGGAATCAGGCTTCGGTCATGCGGGTGCCGCCGGTTGGGGCGATGGCATTGACAGGATGTTGTTCTTGCGGCCTTCGATGGCGAGTGTGCGGGTCAGGCCGTAGAGGCCGAGTTTGGCCATGCCGTAGTTGGATTGGCCGAAGTTGCCATAGATGCCCGAGGTCGAGGCGGTAAAGATCACGCGGCATAGTTTTGCTCGCGCATGTGCGGCCAGGCGGCGCGGGTGACTTTGTAGGCACCTTCGACGTGGACGCGGTAAACCAGGTCCCAATCGGCGTCATCCATTTTGTGGAAGGTCTTGTCGCGCAGGATCCCGGCGTTGTTGACCACCACATCGATGCGGCCGAAGGCATCGAGGGCGTGCTGGACGATCTTGTCGCCGTCGGTGACGGAGTCGTGGTTGGCCTCGGCGATACCGCCGGCCTCGCGAATTTCTGCCACGACGCGGTCTGCCGCCGAAGCGTTGGCGCCTTCACCTTGCGCCGAGCCGCCCAGATCGTTGACCAGCACTCTGGCGCCCTGTTTGGCGAACAGCAGCGCGTGCGCACGGCCCAGGCCGCCGCCTGCACCGGTGACGATCACGACTTTATCTTCGAAGCGCACAGACTCATTCATGGGGAAACTCCAGCAGGCCAAGGACAATAAGCCCGAGTGTCAGGCACGGCGCTGCGGCTCACAATGAACAAGGGTGGGGCTGAATGGTGCTCGATAAGGCTGGGGGATAATCAGGAACAGGCCACTTTGAGCGGTGGTGAAACAGCCGATCACGAAACTCGAGGTAATGTTTGAGTACAGGGCCGGGGCCTCCGATTGCGGGTAATGACCGATGTCGGGCAACAGGACGTGTCCGGGTCCGGGATCAGTTCCCGATAGCGCTTGACCATGTGCGCACCGGAAATGGGATCGACCTCACCGTCAATCACTCGCAACGGCACTTCACCACGCTGCATGGCGCCGACCCAGCGCTCGCGCTGGACACGCCGCTCGGGAATGTAGGCGATGAGTTTGTGCATGATTCGTGGGCCGTGATTGCTGTCGATCAAGCTCCAGAAATCATCCATCTCACTTTCGCTGGGGTGTGTTTTCGAGCCGAATATCTGCCGGAAACTCTTTACCAGCCCGTCGCGGGTAAAGGCTCGCCCGATCATCCAGCCCAAGGGGCTGAGCAAGAGTTTTTGCATCAGCACCGGACGATGGGTTTCAGGAAACAGGCCACCGTTGAGGAACACACAACTGGCGATATCCACGCGGGTCTCGTAATGCCGCGCCAACAACTCCTGGGCCACGCTGTCGCCATAATCATGGGCCAACAGGTGCACCGGCCGTTCGACATTCAAGTGTGCGAGCAAGGCCTGCTGCAGATCGGCCTGCTCCAGCAAGCTGTATTCATGGTTGGCCGGTTTGGCGGAATCGCCAAAGCCAAGCATGTCGCAGGCAATCACTCGATAGCGCTGCGCCAGCGGCTGCCACAGGTAATGCCAGTCCCAACTGGCTGTCGGGAAGCCATGAATGAGCAACAGCGGCTCACCCTGCCCCGCTGTCCAGTAACGAATGGTCTGGCCACGAAATACAAACGTCTGGCCGCGTTTACGCCAGACACACAGGGGGATCTCGGCGAGTTGCATTAGAGTTTATAACCCGGGTCTTGTTGATCGAGTTTGCGCAGCAGCGCAGGCCAGGCCAGCGCGCCACCCATTCCTTGAGCACTTTTAGTAACGCCGGCGATCATCGCCTTGGCGCCCGCCAGAATCTGCGGTTCGATGGCAATCAGTTCAGCGCCACCACCCTGCGCCATGACCTGGATATCGCAGGCGCGCTGGAAGGTGAACATCATCAGGAACGTATCGGCGATGGTGCCGCCACAGGTCAGCAGACCGTGGTTATGCAACATCAGGAAGTTGTTTTGGCCAAGGTCGGCTTGCAGGCGCGCCTTCTCTTCGTGGTTCAGCGCAACGCCTTCGTACGCGTGGTACGCCAGGCTGGACAGCACAAACAACGACTGCTGACTGATCGGCAGAATGCCCTGTTTTTGCGCCGATACCGCGACGCCCGACGCCGTGTGGGTGTGCAGTACACAGACCACATCGTGACGCACTTCATGCACGGCGCTGTGAATGGTGTAACCGGCCGGGTTGATTTCGTAAGGGCTGTCCATCAGCTTGTTGCCGGCCTGATCGACCTTGACCAGGCTTGAGGCGGTGATCTCGTGAAACATCAACCCGAACGGGTTGATCAGGAAATCTTCGGTGCCCGGCACCTTGGCCGAGATGTGCGTAAAGATCAGATCATCCCAGCCATGCGCGGCAACCAGACGGTAGCAGGCAGCCAGGTCGACGCGGGTCTGCCACTCGGCGGCACTGACCTGGTTTTTGACATTGTGGGGTGATTGGACGGGGGCAACATTCACGGCAAGGACCTCCTGTTCTTATTGTTTTACTGTCGTCTCAGCAGTCTAGTCAGCCCCGGGATTTCGTGTAGTTGCATTGGCAGCCAGCTTGATGGCCCAACGAGTCAGTTCAGGCCAAGACCTGGATCCATGTCAAAGGATTGCCGCCAGTAATGGTGCGCAAAACAAATTCAGCAGGCCCGTCAGCACCATGACAAGTCCCGCCACCGAACCTTCTTCACCGCCGACTTCATGGGCCCGGCTGACACCGGCACCGTGCGCGCCAACGCCAAACAGCGCGCCCCGTGCCAAGGCGCTGCGCAGCGGCAGCCACTTGAGCAGTATGCCGCCGAGCATCGCCCCGAATACGCCGGTGAACATCACGAACACCGCCGTCAGTTCCGGAACACCGCCGAGCTCATGAGCCAGGGGCATGGCAAACGGCGTGGTGATTGAGCGTGGCACCAGTGACAGGGTCACGGAACTGTCCAGCGCCAGCGCCTTGGCCAGACCGAATGAAGTGCCGATGGACGCCGCACTGCCCGCCAGCATGCCAAGCAGCAACGCCGACCAATGCCGCATCAGCATTTGCCGCTGTTGCCAGATCGGCACGGCAAACGCGACAGTCACCGGGCCCAGCACCCACATCAGCCAATGGGTGTCGCTCGAATATTCGGAATAGGCGGTATGCAGCGGTACCGCGAGCGCCATCAGCAGCGCCGGAACCAGAATCAGCGGCGATAACAGATAACGCCCGGTGCGTCGATAGATCCAGCGACTGAACACATAAGCCAGCAGCGTGAAGGCCAGCCAGAACATCGGCATCAGCTCAAGCTTCATGGGGCCTCCTCAAACGCACTACCGCTTCCACGGTAAACGCCGTCACGAGCATCACCATCAGCGTACTCATGCCGATCACCAGCAGAATCCGCCAGCCGTCATTGCGCATCAGGCCGCCATAATCGAGAAGGCTCATCAGCGCTGGAATAAAGAACAACAGCATCTCGGCCATCAACAAACCTGCACCCATTTGCAACATCGCCGGTTTGACCCCGCCTATGGCGAAGGCCAGCAGCAACAATGCCATGCCAATGACGCCGCCCGGGATCGGCCAGGAAAACCATGCGCTGATTGCGCAGCCGAGCAGATAAATGCCAAGCAGCACGGCCAATTCAGTCACCAGTCGAGCCAGTTTTTTCAGGGTTGATGCATGCATGATGTCGGTCCTCTCAAGGGCTCATTTTACGGAGCATACCCCCATCACCAAAACGAATTGTTAGACTCGATACCATTCCAATCTGGAATCAGGAATCAGGCCCATGGAATTCAAACAGCTACGCAGCTTCGTCGAAGTGATGCATCAAGGGGGGTTCACTCAAGCCGCCAAAACCCTGCACCTCAGCCAATCCGCGGTGAGCAAGCAAGTCGCGCAACTGGAACAGAGCCTGGGCACCCCGCTGCTCGAGCGCCTGGGATCGCAGTTGCGCCTGACCGCCGCTGGCAGCGTGGTCCTGCAACGGGCTGAAGGCATGCTTCGGCTGCGCAACGAGTTGCTCAGCGAACTGGATGACTTAAGCCAACTGGCACGTGGGGAACTGCGTCTGGGGCTGCCGCTACTGGGCAGCGATGCGCTGTTTGCCGAGTTGTTTGCCGAGTACCGGCGTCGCTATCCGAACATCAGCATTCAGTTGCTTGAGGGCGGCAGCCTGAACATCGAACAGGCGGTACTGAGCGGTGAGCTGGAGCTCGGCGGCAGTCTTTTGCCCAAGGATCCGCAGTTTGCCTTTCAACCCTTCTGCGATGAACCGCTGGACGCATTGCTACCGGCCGATCATCCGCTAGCGACAAAGACCGTGATCGGATTGGAGGAATTGGCCGACACCCCGTTTCTGCTGTATCAGCGCAGCTTCGTGCTCAACGACCGATTGCTCCAGGCCTGCCATCAACTGGGATTTACCCCCAAGGAAGGCGGGCGCAGCGGTCAGGCGGATTTTTTGGCGGCATTGGTGGCCGCAGGTCAAGGCGTGGTGTTGTTGCCCAGCGTGGTGGCGCGCGGGCTGGTGCGGCCAGGCGTGGTGCGCCTGACCTTGAAGGCCCCGAGCTATTTGCGCTGGGACATCGCCTTTATCTGGCGTGAGGGTGCGTACTTGTCCAAAGCCGCGCAAGCCTGGCTCGCCCTGTTGCGCGAGCGGCCAGTCAGCTCCGCAGCGCGCTGACGAACTCAGCCAGCCAAGGTTCGGCGTCGGTTTCCGGGGTGACGCTTTCACTGGCGTCCAGACGCAGCATGGGCAGCACTTCGCGCACGCCAAGTTCACTGAACAATTCACGCATCTGCTCGCCGCCACCGCAGAAGGTATCGCCATAACTCGCATCGCCCAGGCCGATGACTGCGCCGGGCAAACCGCGCCAGGCGGCAGGCAACTGGTCACGGATCGTTGAATACAAGGGTTGCAGGTTGTCCGGCAACTCGCCCATGCCGGTGGTTGAGGTCACCGCCAAAAACGCTTGCGGGCCGAAAGCCTGGACTTCGGCGATCGTCGCGCGCGGGTTGTGCCAGGTCTCAAAACCCGCGGCATTCAAAATAGCCGCGGCGTGGCGGGCAACTTCTTCAGCCGTGCCGTACACCGAGCCGGAAATGATGGCAACTTTCATCAATCGATCCTGAAGCAGAGTAAAAACACAGATATTAACAGCACAGGCTCGTTTGATCTTTTAGAATGCAAATCCATATCAATACGGAAAGGATTCTCCGATGATCAACGCTCAACTGCTGCAAATGGTGATCAACGCTTCCAATGACGGCATCGTGATTGCCGAAAAAGAGGGCGACCAGGACACCATCCTGATTTACGTGAATCCTGCATTCGAACGCCTCACGGGTTACACGAGCGAAGAAATCCTCTACCAGGATTGCCGCTTTCTGCAGTCAGGTGACCGGGATCAAGACGCCTTGGCGACGATTCGCGAGGCAGTGAGCAGCGGCGGATCCTGCCGGGAGATTCTGAGGAACTACCGCAAGGACGGCACGCCGTTCTGGAACGAACTGTCCCTTTCTACAATGAAAAATCCGAGCGACGGACAGACTTACTTTGTCGGCGTACAGAAAGATGTCACCGTTCAGGTCAAGGCACAGCAGCGAGTTACGCAATTGGAAGCGCAAGTGGCGCAGTTGCAGGCCGAACTAGCCGCGTTAAAAAGCGACGAACGGTAAAAACAAAACGGCGAATTAAGTGTCATTAACTACAATCACCGATGAATTTGTATCTTTTTCTTTCGAGCAAGCCATGCATCGCGACGCACTCCTGACCCAGGATGAGCTGGATTTTATCCAGACCATGCAACACAACCCGCAGCTCAATGTGCGGGATGCGACGTCGAGCCTGCTCGTTAACGGTGGTTCGCAAATCCGTGATTTGCTCACGCGCCTCGCGGCACATGAGCAGGTCACCATCCAGGCCAACTTCGAAAACCAGCAAATGACCTTTCCGCTGCACCTGGTGGAAGACGAGTTTCATGCGCTGCATTTACGCCTGGGGGTGCCGAGTATTTACGAAGACGGGCCGATGATCCGTCCGTGGCGCCTGACGCTCGAAGAGCCGGTTGCGCTTGAGAATGCCAAGGGCCAACCCGGTACGATGTGGGTGCACGAAATATCGTTCAAAGGGGTGTTGCTGGAGGTCCGTAACAAGACCAAACCGCCCAAGCACTTTGCGTTGTGGTTCAGCCCTTCAGGCTATGAACGCATTGCGTTGCGCGGCACCTTCGAGCGTGAAACAGAACAAGGGTTTTACGCCTACGAACTAAGCCAGACCGACAAGGACGAGACCGAGCGCCTGCGCCAGTACATCCTTCAACAGCATCGTCTGACACACCCTGCGCTGCACATCTGAAACTCAGGTATCCAGGTTTCCTGCCAGGAACTGTTTCATGCGCTGGCGCATCACCGTCCCCTCATTACCCAGACATCCGATCGACGATCCGGCCAGGCTTTCCTGTGCCAGGTCCGACGCGTCGCCAGCCAGCAATAGCTGACAGTCCAGACTCATAGCCAGCCGATTCAAACGTCGAGGCAACTCGGCTGCCGGCGCATGATTGGACACCAGCACCAGTGCCTTGGGCTTGATCCGCTGGCAAACCAGGGCCAACTCGTCGAATGGCTGGCCGATAGCCAACAACTGAATCGCCGAATCGACGCTGCACAGGTACAGGGCCGTGATCAGTATTTCCAGCTCACGGGCTTGATCGGCCAAGGCACAGACGATGATCTGTCGCGGTTGCATGACACGCACCAACAGCAATCGTTGCAACACCCTGGAGCGCAGAAAACCGTCGAGAAAAAGCCATTCACTGGCTTGCCCGAACGTTTCATGGCGTTGAAGCAAATGTTTCCAGACCACCAGCAAAATGTCCTGGAATACGACCGTCAGGGGATAGCTGGAAAAAATCTGCCCATAGACGTGCTCCAGTTGCACCTCGTCAAAGGCCGTGACCGCCGCCTGGACTTGCTGCTGCCACTGGATGTAGTCGGCCTGAACAAGATCCTTGGGGATTAGATGCGACAAGACCTGAAGAGGCTCGCTCTTGGCCAGTATCTTGCCGACCTTGCTGACGGCGACGCCGCGATCGATCCAGTCCAGGATGCTGCGAACTTTCTCGATATCGGCCATCGAGTACAGCCGATGCCCGCTTTCGGTGCGCGTGGGCTGGATCAACCCGTACCGTCGCTCCCAAGCGCGCAACGTGACCGGGTTTATCCCCGTCAGGCGCGCCACCTCACGAATAGGAAAGAGATCCTCCCGCTGAAGGGAAAGATCCGCCTGTGAGGCAGAGCCAACGTCAGTCAGTACAGGCATTGATAGTCGACGTCCGCGTTAAAATTGGATCCCATTCTAACTCTCCTGCCCTGTCACTATTCAACTCATTAATAAACGACGAATGTCATTGGTGTCATCCACACAATCAGGAATAATCCTTGCTTGTCTCAAGACGCAGCCCATCACCCCGGCGCTGCGCCTGGCGAAACTCCTATCCGGAGGGCCGCGATCGTTATACGGAGATACACAATGTCTACTTCCCCCGTCACCTTGATGGTTGCACGCCGCGTCGCCGATGGACGTTATCAGGACCTGATGGTCTGGTTGCGCGAAGGCGAACAACTGGCGACTGACTTTCCCGGTTACCTCGGCTCTGGCGTGCTCGCTCCGCCACCCGACGATAACGAATTCCAGATCATTTTCCGCTTTGCCAACGAGCACACCCTGCACGCCTGGGAGCATTCTGCTTCGCGCACGGCATGGCTGGCACGTGGCAGCGATTTGTTTGCGCACCCTAAAGAGCATCGCGTCAGCGGCATCGAAGGCTGGTTCGGCGCAGTCGGCCAACGCCCGCCTCGCTGGAAACAGGCGGTGGCGATCTGGCTGGCGTTTTTCCCGGTGTCATTGCTGTTCAACTTTGTGCTGGGGCCATTGCTTGGCGAACTGAGCCTGCTGCCTCGGGTGCTCATCAGCACCTTGTGCCTTACGCCACTGATGGTCTACTTCTTTATTCCACTGTCGACCCGACTGCTGGCCAACTGGCTGAACAGCACACCGGCACGTCCACTGCCGGCCAAGTTGCCCGCCACTCAAAACCCCTGACCGCCCGCTCCTGCAAAGGCACGTAGGTGTACGACTCCCGTCGCTGGTATAGTTTTGCTCTCACCGCGACGCGAGCCGTTCATGACCTCTTCCGCAGCTCCGATCCTCATCACCGGTGCCGGCCAGCGTATCGGCCTGCACTGCGCACAGCGGTTGCTCGAAGATGGCCATCCGGTGATCTTCAGCTACCGCAGCGAACGCCCCGGCGTGCAGGCATTACGCGACCTGGGCGCGATCGCGGTGTTTGCCGACTTCTCCAGCACCGCGGGAATCCTCGCGTTCATCAGCGAACTGAAAACCCACACCGACGTCCTTCGCGCGATCGTTCATAACGCTTCCGAATGGCTGGCTGAAACCCCTGACACCGATGCCGAAGCATTTACCCGCATGTTCAGCGTGCACATGCTGGCGCCTTACCTGATCAATCTGCACTGTGCTGACTTGCTTCAACGCTCAAGCCCGGCCGACATCGTGCACATCAGCGATGACGTGACCCGCAAGGGCAGCAGCAAACATATCGGCTACTGCGCCAGCAAAGCCGGGCTCGATAGCCTGACCTTGTCCTTCGCCGCGAAATACGCGCCGACAATCAAGGTCAACGGCATTGCGCCGGCCCTGCTAATGTTCAATCCCGACGATGACGCGGCGTACCGCGCCAAGGCGCTGGCCAAATCCGCGCTGGGCATCGAGCCCGGCGGCGACGTGATCTACCAGAGCCTGCGATATTTGCTCGACAACCCTTATGTCACCGGCACGACCCTGACCGTCAACGGCGGGCGGCACATCAAATAAGCGGCCCCGCGAGGATGTTCCATGACGTTATCCCTGCACCAGAATGCCCTGTCCCAGAGCTATCGCGAGATCCTCATCGGCCTCGGTGAAAACCCCGACCGCGAAGGACTGCAAGACACCCCGACTCGCGCGGCCAAGGCCATGCAGTACCTCTGCCATGGCTATGAGCAAAGTGTCGAAGAGATCGTCAACGGCGCGTTGTTCGCGTCCGACAACGATGAAATGATCATCGTCGACAACATCGAGCTGTACTCACTCTGCGAACATCATATGTTGCCCTTCATCGGCAAGGCGCATGTGGCTTATATTCCGACCGGCAAGGTGCTGGGCCTGTCGAAGATTGCGCGGTTGGTGGACATGTTCGCCCGTCGCCTGCAAATCCAGGAAAACCTCACCCGGCAAATCGCCGATGCAGTGCAGCAAGTGACCGGCGCGGCAGGTGTCGCGGTGGTCATCGAAGCCAAGCACATGTGCATGATGATGCGCGGCGTCGAGAAGCAGAATTCGACCATGAACACCTCGGTGATGCTCGGCGCCTTCCGCGAGTCGAGCAACACCCGCCAGGAGTTCCTGCAATTGATTGGACGGAGCAAGTAGCAATGCCACAACTTCAACCAGGAACGGCACGCATCCGGGTCAAGGACCTGTGCCTGCGGACCTTCATCGGCATCAACGAAGACGAAATCCTCAACAAGCAGGATGTGCTGATCAACCTGACCATTCTGTACGCCGCTCAGGAAGCGGTGCGTGACAACGACATCGATCACGCGCTCAATTACCGGACCATCACCAAGGCGATCATCGCCCATGTGGAGGGCAATCGCTTCGCGCTGCTCGAACGCCTGACCCAGGAAATCCTCGACCTGGTCATGGCCAACGAATCGGTGCTGTATGCCGAGGTGGAAGTCGACAAGCCGCACGCCTTGCGATTCGCCGAATCGGTATCGATCACGTTAGCGGCGGGCCGCTAAGCTTCAAGCTTCAAGCTTCAAGCGGTAAGCTAACAACCAACGCAATCCACTTGCAGCTTGAAGCCTGCCGCTCAAAGCTGTCTCGCAGAGACCCCCATGAACGATCAACAACGCCTGGAACTTGAAGCCGCCGCCTTTCGCCGGCTGGTCGCGCACCTGGACAGCCGCAAGGATGTACAGAACATCGACCTGATGAACCTTTCCGGTTTTTGCCGCAACTGCCTCTCCAAGTGGTACAAGGCGGCTGCCGACGAACGCCAGATCGAGGTCAGCCTCGATGACGCCCGCGAAGTCGTTTACGGCATGCCGTACGCCGAGTGGAAAGCCAAATACCAGCAAGAAGCCAGCGCCGAACAACAAGCGGCGTTTGCCAAAGGAAAACCCAATGAGTGATTTGAACACCCTGCGCGCCAGCCTCAAGAGCGGCGATCACGCTTTCGCCGACACCCTGGCGTTCATCGCCGCTGGCTACGATTATCAGCCACAGGCGTTCAACAACGGCGGCGTGGAAAACGCCGCCGGGCAGAACGAAGGTTCGTGCAAGACCCTGGGCCTGGCGCTGCTGGAAGGCTTGAGCGATGAAGAAGCGTTGTTGGCGTTTGGCGAGCATTACCGTTCGGTGGTGGCCACGCCTGAAGGCAGCGACCACGGCAATATCCGCGCATTGATTGCCCATGGATTGGCCGGTGTGAAGTTCTCGCAGCAACCACTGACTCGCCGCTGATTTAAAAAAATAAAAGATCGCAGCCTCGTTTCACTCGACAGCTCCTACACGGAAACACGATCTCAGTAGGAGCTGTCGAGTGAAACGAGGCTGCGATCTTTTGATCTTCCACCGTACATCCCGACTTTTAATATTGACCCGGCGACTTTATTTCGTTTGCCGGGCACCACTGCTCGCGGCTTAGATAAAAAGAAGCATCCCTTCTTCTGAGTCAGGTATCCATGAGCAGCGAAACCATCAGCCAGTCGATCAACGTCGTTCACCCCGTTACGCTCAGCCACGGCAAAAACGCCGAAGTCTGGGACACCGATGGCAAACGCTACATCGACTTTGTCGGCGGCATCGGCGTACTCAACCTCGGTCATTGCCACCCGCGTATCGTCGAGGCCATTCGCGAACAAGCCACGCGCCTGACCCACTACGCGTTCAATGCTGCCCCCCATGTGCCCTACCTGGAATTGATGGATCGTCTGACGGCGTTCATCCCTGTGGATTACGCTGTCAGTGGCATGCTCACCAACAGCGGCGCAGAAGCGGCAGAGAACGCCCTGAAGATTGTCCGCGGTGCGACCGGTCGCACAGCCGTCATTGCCTTCGACGGCGCCTTCCACGGCCGCACGCTCGCCACCCTCAACCTCAATGGCAAAGTCGCACCGTACAAACAGAAAGTCGGCGTGCTGCCGGGTCCGGTGTATCACCTGCCCTTCCCGAGCAAGGACAACGGCGTGACCTGCGCCGACACGTTGAAGGCCATGGATCGACTGTTCAGCGTCGAAATCGATGTCGAAGATGTGGCCTGCTTCATCGTCGAACCGGTGCAGGGCGAAGCGGGTTTCCTGGCGATGGACGTGGAATTCGCGCAAGCGCTGCGCGCGTTCTGCGATGAAAAGAACATTCTGCTGATCGCCGATGAAATCCAGTCCGGCTTCGGCCGCACCGGCGAGCGCTTTGCGTTTTCGCGATTGGGCATCGAGCCGGACCTGATCCTGCTGGGCAAAAGCATCGCCGGCGGCGTTCCACTGGGTGCCGTGGTCGGGCGCAAGGCGCTGCTCGACACCTTGCCCAAGGGCGGACTCGGCGGCACCTACTCGGGCAATCCCATCGCCTGCGCCGCCGGGTTGGCGACGCTGGATGAAATGACGGATGACAACCTGCAAGCCTGGGGCACACAGCAGGAAGAAGCGATTGTCAGCCGCTACGAAGCCTGGCGCGCCAGCAAGCTGTCGCCGTACCTGGGCCGCTTGACCGGCGTCGGTGCGATGCGCGGTATCGAGCTGATCAACACCGACGGCAAACCGGCATCGGCGCAGCTCACACAATTGCTGGCATTGGCGCGCGATGCCGGTCTGCTGCTGATGCCGAGCGGCAAGTCGCGGCACATCATTCGCCTGCTGGCGCCGTTGACCACAGAGGCGGCCGTGCTGGAGGAAGGGCTGGATATTCTCGAGGCCTGCCTGGCGAAACTGTCCTGAACAATGCGATTTCCGGGACTGACGTAGCGAATTATGTTCGCTTGTTGTCCCGGAATCGGCGTCGTAATACTGAGCAAAGACCTGAATCCGAACGGTAACAAAGCACTTCGCCTGACCATTCGGATTAACCAAAGCCCCCTTTACCTAGCGAGAACATCACCACCTACAAGCTGAGGCAGACATGTATCACGACAATATAATTTATAAGAAAAAGTCCAACGATCCTCAATTCCTGCTCGGCGTAGCCGTGGTGCTGTTCCTCGGCTCCTACCTGATGAACCTGGGCAACAGCGCCCTTAGCCATTTACTGCAACCGCTGCTGGGCAACGCCCCGGACAGCCTGACCGCACGCAACATCGCCATCGGGCTGGGCATCGCCGCACTGGGCACACTGAATTTCCACGTCCTCGGACGCCTGAAGTTCAAGGTGCAGACGACGGTGGTGTGGATTGAGCTGCTGATCCTGTTCCTCGCCTTTTTCGACACCTTCAACCTCTCCTACAGTTTCATCCTCGACAAGATCGGCTTCCTGATCATTCAGGGTGCCGCCACCACCCTCTACATTTCCGCCATCGCGATTGTGCTGGCCTTTGTGCTGGCGCTGATCGGCGCGGTGGCCAAGCTGTCGAACAACGGCCTGGCCAATGCCCTCGCCTCGTTCTACACCTCGTTCTTTCGCGGCGTTCCGCTGCTGATCCAGATCTACCTGATTTATCTCGGTCTGCCGCAACTGGGCTACGTCGTCGACGCGGTGCCGGCCGGCATCCTCGCGCTGTCCCTTTGCTACGGCGCCTACATGACCGAGATTTTCCGTGCCGGTATCCAGAGCATCCCGGTCGGCCAGTGGGAAGCCTCTCGAGCATTGAACATCAGCCCGTTCAAGACCCTGAGCCGGGTCATCATGCCGCAGGCCTTGCGCGTGATCATTCCACCCACCGGCAACCAGTTCATCGCCATGCTCAAGGACAGCTCGCTGGTGTCGGTCATCGGTGTCTGGGAGCTGATGTACCTGGCCAAGACCCAGGGCCGTGCGGACTTCCGTCACCTGGAAATGCTGATCACCGCCGCGATGATTTACTGGGCCCTGTCATTCATTCTGGAGCGGGTTCAGGCGCGAATCGAAAAACGGGTCAACCGATCCGTGGCAAGGGGTTGATGCGTGATGACTCGAACCAATACCGCTGAACAACTCGACCTGGCGCCTGTTGCTCAGGTCAGCCCTTCTATGATTTCCATCACCGGCCTGAACAAGTGGTACGGCAACTTTCACGCCCTGCGCGACGTCGACCTGAACGTCGCCACCGGCGAAATCCTGGTGGTGTGCGGGCCGTCGGGCTCGGGCAAATCGACGATGATCCGCTGCATCAACCACCTGGAGAATTTCCAGAAAGGTCACATACAGGTCAACGGCATCACCCTCACCAGCGAAGCAGAAAGTGTCAGCGCCGTGCGCAGCGAAATCGGCATGGTGTTCCAGAGCTTCAATCTGTTCCCGCACTTGAGCGTAATGGACAACCTGACGTTGGCCCCGCAGCTGGTGCAAGGCGTGTCCTCGGTCGAGGCGAAAAAACGTGCGCAGGTCTATCTGGAACGAGTGCGGATTGCCGAGCACGCCCACAAATATCCGTCGCAACTGTCCGGCGGTCAGCAGCAGCGTGTGGCGATTGCCCGGGCGCTGTGCATGAACCCAAAAGTGATGCTGTTCGATGAGCCGACCTCCGCGCTGGACCCGGAGATGGTCCACGAAGTGCTGGACGTGATGGGCGAACTGGCCACCGACGGCATGACCATGATTTGCGTGACCCACGAGATGGGTTTTGCCAGCAAGGTTGCTGACCGCGTGCTGTTCATGGATCAGGGACAGGTGATCGAACAAGCCACCCCGACCGAGTTTTTCAACAACCCGCAGACCGAACGCGCACAGAAATTCCTGTCGCAGATCATCGGTCACTGAGAAGCGCTTTACCCCGTATAACAATAACGAGAAGTGGAGATGGACATGCTCAGTAAAAAACCCGCAATCACCCTCGCAGCTGCCCTGTCACTGTTGTTCGTCGGCGCCGCGAACGCCGGAGCCGTGCTGGACAAGATCGAAAGCACCAAGACGTTGACCGTCGCCACCTCGGCGACCTGGCCTCCGCAGGGGTTCATCAACGACAAGAATGAAATCGACGGTTTTGATATCGACGTGTCCAAGGAGATCGCCAAGCGTCTCGGCGTCGAAGCCAAGTTCATCACGCCCGATTGGGATGTGATTACCGCAGGCAAGTGGAACGGTCGCTGGGACGTGTCGGTCGGCTCGATGACCGCGACCAAAAGTCGTGCGCGGATTCTCGATTTCCCCGGCACCTATTACTACGTGCCCTACGTGTTTGCGGTGCACAACAAATCCACGGTCAACGATCACAAGGCCCTGAATGGCAAAACCATCGGCGTCGAAGGTGGCACTACGTCCGAGGACTATTTCAGTCAGGCGCTGGCCATCGAAACCACCGACGTGCCGCCGGTCGTTTACGACGTAAAAACCGAAAAAATGAAGACCTACGCTGGCTCCGTCGGACCGCTGGACGATCTGCGTCTGGGTGACGGTGCCCGGCTCGATGCCATCCTCACGCAACGCAGCACACTGGATGCGGCCGTCAAGAAAGGCTACCCGCTGCGGGCTGTCGACAACGCCGTGGTGTTCTACGAACCACTGGCCGTTGCCACCGACAAGGGTGACCCGGAGCTTAAGGCCAAGCTGAGTCAAATCATCGGCGAAATGCACAAGGACGGCACGCTGACCAAGCTTTCGGACAAGTGGTACGGCGTCGACTACTCGACTATCAAGTAAACGCCCGAACCCTGTGGGAGCGAACCAGATCGCTCCCACAAAGGCCAAGCGTCCATTTGCGTGATCGGCAACTTATCAAGGATCGACCATGTCCTTCCCCAACACCTGGTATTCCCAAACCTCTCTGCCTCGCGCGGTCAGGTCCGAGTTGAACAGTGACAAAACCTGCGACGTCTGCATCATCGGCGCTGGCATCGCCGGCCTTACCGCGGCCCTTGAACTGACCCGGCGCGGCAAGCGCGTGATCATTCTCGAAGCCCATCAGGTGGCCTGGGGTGCGTCCGGTCGCAATGGCGGCGTGGTCTCGCCGGGTTGGGCCGAAGGGTCTGGAGCGATCCGCAAAAAACTGGGCCTTGCGCACGCCAAAGCGTTGTTCCAGATGTCGGTCGAAGGTGTGGAGATTGTTCGCCGCAACATTACCGAACTGTCCCTGAGCGGCTGCGCACCCTCTGCCGGCACAATCCGGGTCAAGCGCTATGACGACAGCGCGGGTGTGAAAAATCATATCGACACGATGCGCCGTGACTTCAGCTACGAACTCAACTTCCTCGACACCGCTCAGGTTCGGGAACGGGCGCACACACTGCGCTATTTCCAGGGTGTCGAAGACCCCAACGCCATGCACTTTCATCCCTTGAATTATTGCCTGGGCCTGGCCCTTGCGATTGAAACCGCGGGGGGGCGTATATTTGAACATTCAAAAATGCTCGCATGGCATCGCGAAGGGGCCAATAAAATCGTCCAGACCGCCCACGGCAACGTGCGCTGTCAGGACCTGGTGTTCTGCGCTGGCGGCTACGGCGGCCCGGAACTGCAAAAACTCAGCCGCGCGTACCTGCCGATCGCCACTTACGTGGTGTTGACTGAGCACTTGGGCGATTCGATCAAAGACGTGCTCGATTGCGCCGCCGCATTCTCCGATGACCGTCGCGCATCGGATTATTACCGCATCGTCGAAGGCGATCGCCTGCTGTGGGGCGGACGCATCACCACCCGCAATGAACAGAATGAAAAAGCCCTGGCGGCGATGCTGAAAGCGGACATGGTTTCGGTTTATCCGCAACTGGCCGCGGTCAACATCGAACTGGCCTGGTCGGGCCTGATGGGTTACTCCACCAACAAAATGCCCAACCTGGGACTACTGGAACCCGGTGTGTGGGCCTGCACCTCATTCGGTGGTCACGGGCTGAACACCGGCTCGATTGGCGGCCGGGTGATCGCTGAAGCAGTGTGCGGGGAAAGCGTGCGACATGAATTGTTCAAGCCGTACTTGCTGGACTGGAACGGCGGACCGTTCGGGCGGGTTGCGGCCAATGCGATCTATCAATCGTTGAAGGTCATGGACTTCGTTCAGGAACGGTTTCGCGGTTGATCGAAATTTCCGCAAACCCTGTTAACCCTGTAGGAGCTAGCCTGCTAGCTCCTACAAGGGTTTATGTTGACCGCTCTTTCTGTGGGTACAAAAAAACCGGCCGAAGCCGGTTTTTTCATTTCAACGATTTCAGAACTTGGCGTTCTGCAGATCGTCCAGGTAGCGCTCGGCGTCCAGTGCCGCCATGCAGCCGGCACCAGCCGAGGTGATGGCTTGACGGTAAACGTGGTCAGCCACGTCACCGGCGGCGAAGATGCCTTCGAGGTTGGTTGCGGTAGCGTTGCCGTCACGGCCGCCCTGCACCACCAGGTAGCCGTCTTTCAACGTCAGCTGACCTTCGAACAACGAGGTGTTCGGGGTGTGGCCGATGGCGATGAACACGCCGTCGACTTTCAGCTCGTCGAAGCTGCCGTCGTTGTTCTTCAGACGAGCACCGGTCACGCCCATGTTGTCGCCCAGCACTTCGTCGAGGTTGGAGTTCAGCTTGAGGATGATCTTGCCTTCGGCCACTCGTGCATTCAGCTTGTCGATCAGGATCTTCTCGGCGCGGAAGGTTTCGCGACGGTGGATCAGGGTCACGGTGCTGGCGATGTTGGCCAGGTACAGCGCCTCTTCGACAGCTGTATTGCCGCCACCGACCACAGCCACTGGCTTGTTGCGATAGAAGAAACCGTCGCACGTTGCGCAGGCCGAAACGCCTTTGCCCATGAACGCTTCTTCCGACGGCAGGCCCAGGTAACGGGCGCTGGCGCCGGTCGCGATGATCAGGGCGTCGCAGGTGTACGTCGCGCTGTCGCCGATCAGGGAGTACGGCTTGGAGGCGAAGTCCACGGCATTGATGTGATCGAACACGATCTCGGTTTCAAAGCGCTCGGCGTGCTCTTTCATGCGTTCCATCAGCGCCGGGCCGGTCAGGCCGTGGACATCGCCCGGCCAGTTGTCGACTTCGGTGGTAGTGGTCAGTTGACCGCCGGCTTGCATGCCAGTGATCAGCAATGGCTTGAGGTTGGCACGGGCGGCATAGACTGCGGCGCTGTAACCGGCAGGGCCGGAACCGAGAATAATCACTCGCGAATGACGGACTTCAGACATGACCTGCTCCTGTTGACCGGCCCGGAACACCTGGCGCGGAACGCCGGGTTGCCGGCGGGAATAAAAAAGGACCGTTGAAAGCACTTGGGGAAGGCTTGAACTCGACAGTCCTGTAAAAAGAATGGGTGCAGCGTATCGAGGGGGCGAAGATTAAGGAAATACGGATTAACAATCCAGCTCATAGGCGGTCTCTATCCGGTCACGATGGATTTATAGGCGCCTTTGTTACAGTTAATGTCGATGTCGCTGCCGCGCTTTCGCCCGTCAGGCAAAGCCGGTAAGGTCGGCGCGTTTACCCCTTGCTCGGAGCCCGTTATGCCCGCCCCTGTTCTGTCCGGCCCGCAATACCTGCGCGAAGGCCTCAAGCTGGTCCTGAGCCCCAGCCTGCGTTTGTTCGTCCTGTTGCCGCTGGCAATCAACCTGGTGCTGTTCGTCGGATTGATCTATCTGGCTGGCCATCAATTCAGCCTGTGGGTCGATACGCTGATGCCGTCGCTGCCCGACTGGCTGAGTTTTCTCAGTTACATCCTCTGGCCGATTTTTGTCGTGCTGGTGGTGCTGATGGTGTTCTTTACCTTCACGATGCTCGCCAACGTCATCGCTGCGCCGTTCAACGGCTTCCTGGCGGAAAAAGTCGAAGTGGTGGTGCGCGGCACCGACGACTTCCCGACCTTCAGCTGGGGCGAACTGATTGCCATGATCCCCCGCACCCTGTCCCGGGAAATGCGCAAGCTCGGCTATTTCCTGCCACGAGCGATCGGGCTGTTCATTCTCTCCTTCATCCCCGTGGTGAACATCATCGCCGCGCCGCTGTGGCTGCTGTTCGGGGTATGGATGATGGCAATCCAGTACATCGACTACCCGGCGGATAACCACAAACTGGGCTGGAACGAGATGCTCGCCTGGCTGCGGCAGAAGCGCTGGCAGAGCATGAGTTTCGGCGGGATCGTTTATCTGGTGCTGCTGATTCCGGTGGTCAACATTTTGATGATGCCAGCGGCGGTGGCAGGAGCGACCCTGTTCTGGGTGCGTGAGCGTGGCGCTGACGCGCTGGAAAAAAGCGCCGCCTGAACATCTGTAGCTCTCGCCGTTTTGTATAACCGGCTATTGCTGACAGTAGCCAATATCAGGAATGACATCTCCAATAGATGATGAGGTCCACCTGCATGAATTCTCATGCGTTCAAGGAAGAGACGTGACCTCATTTCATGGAGATGTTGTTCAATGCGATCCCCCGCCAGCCCACCCCTCTCATCTGCCGCGAAGGCAGTCCACCCGACCGCAAACACGCTCAGCGAACGCTTTGCCTGGACCGGCCTGAGTCCGGCAGTACGGCATGCCCAGCCTGTTACCGGTGCCGCCTGCACCCTCAGCGAAAGCACGCGTATTCTCATCGACGATGAGCGCATCCGCCCGTTGGCGACAAGATTGGCATTCGGGTTCGCCGTTGCCGCCGGTCTCAGCCAACCACCCGCCGTCATGCTCGTGTCAGGCAGTCCGCGACAGAGTCGGGGTGATGTCGTGTTGAATCTGTCTGCGCCAGACACTGCGCAAGTGCCGATACCCGCCAAAGGTCTGAACGAGGCCTACCGCATCGACATTACCGACGCCATTCGCGTCACCGCAAAAACCCTGGAAGCCATGGCCCGGGCGTTGACGACCTTGCATAAAGCAGCCCTGGTTTGCGCCACACTTGCCCCCGGTGTGGTCATTGACGCCCCTGCACATTCCGAGCGCTCCGTCCTGCTCGATGTCGGGCGCAAGTATTACAGCCCGGAATGGATCAAAAACCTGCTGCGCGAGATGGCATGGAACCAGCTCAACACGCTGTATCTTCACCTCACCGACAATGAAGGTGTGCGGATTGTCTTCCCTTCTCATCCAGGCCTTTCCAGCGCGGATGCCTGGAGCGCAGAGGAGCTCAAAGAGATACTCGATACCGCGGCCTCGTACCACATCAACGTGATTCCCGGGATTGAGTCGCCTGGGCATATGAAATTCATTCTGCGCAACAAGCCCGAATTTCAACTTCACCTGAGCGATGGCACTGTTGTGCCCAAAGCGCTGGATTTCAGCATTCCGGCCGCACGCCGCTTTGTCAAAGAGCTCCTCAAGGATGTGTTCGACCTGTTTCCAGACTGCACCCATGTCAATCTGGAAGCCGACGAATATTTCCTTGCTCCGATCACCTCCCACAACACGCCACAACAGGCTGAATACGCACGACAGTCCTCGGGAAAGCCTGGCGCCAGCTCCCGCGATGGCGTCCGACAATTCGTCAATGAGCTGGCAAGTTTTGTGCGCGAAAACGGCAAGACTGCACGCATGTGGAACGATGCTGTCGTTCAGGACAATCAAGTGATCAAGGTCGATACCGCCGTTGAAATACTTTGCTGGAGTATCTGGGGCAGCGTTCGCAGTGAGAAAAACGTACAAGCGCTGATCAACGCCGGGTACAGCGTGCTCAATGCCCATGGCGACTTTTACTTTGTCATCCGATCCGACTGGAGCAATCTGGTGGATCGCAAGCACTCGCCTTATGGACTTTATGATTTCTGGCGCCCCAACTATTTCATGGACAATGCCGGTCAAAGCGTGACGATCATCGATTCAAGTCACCCTGCGATGAAGGGCGCAGGCATACAAGTCTGGGCCGATGAGCCCGATTACCTGTCAGCTGAGAAAATCTGGTCGCATCTGATTCCATGGATGCAACCGACGGGGCAGCGTTTGTGGGGATCACTGCACGCGGCCAACACGATGAAGGAGGTAAAACTGATCACCCGTTCGGTTGCCTTCGCTCCACCGGAACGGTGATGACTGACGTTATCTGCCGCCCCTAATGGCCTCATCGTCATAAATCCATCATCAAAGCGCCACATTGACGACATGGCCTCAGCCGACACTGAGGTCATGACGACAGCTCTGCATATCACTCTGATCACCGAAACCTTCCCACCGGAAATCAACGGCGTGGCCAACACCCTTGGCCGCTTGTGCGATGGTTTGCGTGCGCGCGGCCATCAAGTGGAGCTGGTGCGACCACGTCAGGGCGGCGACCTGCTGGCGGTCAGCGACGATGGGTTGCTGCTGTGTCGGGGCTGGCCGCTGCCAGGTTATCCCGGCTTGCAATGGGGTCAGTCGTCGATGCACAAATTGCTCAGGCGCTGGAAACGGCATCGCCCGGACGTGCTCTACATCGCCACGGAAGGACCGCTGGGATTGTCGGCGTTGCGTGCGGCGCGGCGCTTGGGGATCTCCGTGGTCAGCGGCTTTCACACCAACTTCCAGCAGTACTCCAGCCAGTACGGGCTCGGGTTGCTCACTCGGCTGCTGACCCACTACCTGCGCTGGTTTCACAATCGCTCGACGCTGACGCTGGTGCCGAGTGTCAGCCAGCGACTGGAACTGGAGCGCCGGCATTTCGAGCGTCTGGCGCTGCTCTCTCGAGGGGTCGACAGCCAACTGTTTCATCCCTCCAAAAGACAGACGTCACTGCGCGAACAGTGGGGATTGGGCGAGGATGATATTGCCGTCCTTCACGTAGGACGTTTGGCCCCGGAGAAAAACCTTGGCCTGCTCAAGCGCTGTTTCGACGCGCTGAAAGCCACTTATCCGCAGCGCACGTTGAAAATGATTGTGGTCGGCGACGGACCACAGCGAGCGATTCTGGAGCAGGAACTGCCTGAAGCGATTTTCTGCGGCTCACAACGCGGCGAAGCGTTGGCCAGCCATTACGCGTCGGGGGACGTATTCCTGTTTCCGAGCATGACCGAAACCTTCGGCAACGTGGTGCTTGAGGCGCTGGCCTCGGGATTGGGTGTGGTGGCTTACGATCAGGCGGCTGCGGCGCAGCATATCCGTCATGGCTACAACGGCGTGCTGGCGATGCCAGGGGATGAGGAAGCGTTCTGCGATGCGCTGTGCTGGTTGCTGGAAGAAAGGGAAACCTTGCGTTGCGTGCGACTGAATGCGCGCCAGCATGCGAGTCGGCAGGGTTGGGCGGCGATTATCGATCAGTTCGAGGGGCAGTTGCGGGGGGCTTGTGTGAGGGAGCAGGTGCTGCCGACGGCCGAGATTACTCCCTGAGTCTTGGTGACCGTGAGTCAGCCATCGCGGGCAAGCCCGCTCCCACAGTGGTTCTGCGTCATCCACAGAGCCAATGTGGGAGCGAGCCTGCTCGCGATGGCGTCAATACAGCCGCTGCTTAAACCAGCGTCATCAACGCCTCTCGGCTGAATGGCAGGATGTCTTCCTCACGCCCGTCGCGCACTTTCTGCGCCCAGTCCGGGTCCACCAGCAGCGCACGCCCTACCGCCACCAGATCGAACTCGTCGTTGTTCAGACGCTCCAGCAGTTTTTCCAGGCTGGCTGGCTGCGCGATCTTGTCGGTGTTGACCATGAACTGCAGGAACTCGCCATCCAGGCCCACGCTGCCCACAGTGATGGTCGGCTTGCCAGTGAGTTTGCGCGTCCAGCCGGCCAGGTTCAGTTCGGAGCCATCGAACTCCGGCTCCCAGAAGCGGCGCGTCGAGCAGTGGAAAATATCCACGCCGGCGTCGGACAACGGCTTGAGAAATTCGCCCAACGCTTCCGGGGTTTGTACCAGGCGCGCGGTGTAATCCTGCTGCTTCCACTGCGAAAAACGGAAGATGATCGGGAAGCCTTCGCCGACTGCGGCACGCACGGCCTGGATCAGCTCGATGGCAAATCGCGAACGGCCAGCCAGGTCGCCACCGTATTCGTCGGTGCGCTGGTTGCTGCCTTCCCAGAAGAACTGGTCCACGAGGTAACCGTGGGCACCGTGGATTTCAACGCCGTCCATGCCAATGCTCTGGGCATCCTTGGCGGCTTGGGCGAATGCGGCGATCACGTCCTGGATATCTTGCTTGGTCATGCCGTGCACCACGACCTGACCGTCCTTCAATTTTTCCGATGGACCGTAACCCGGCACGCTGGCATCCGGCTCGGTGCCGATGCGACGCACGCTGCCGACATGCCAAAGCTGTGGAACGATCTTGCCGCCCTCGGCGTGGACCGCATCGACCACTTTCTTCCAGCCGGCCAGTGCAGCTTCACCATAGAAATGCGGCACGTTCGGGTAGCCATTGGAAGCCTTGTGACCGACGGTGGTGCCTTCGGTGATGATCAGGCCCACACCGGCAGCGGCGCGACGACGGTAGTATTCGATCACTTTGGAGTTGGGAACGCCGCCCGGCGAGAACGAGCGGGTCATCGGCGCCATGACGACGCGGGTCGGCAATTCGAGGGTGCCGAGATGGAACGGTTTGAACAGGGCTTTGACTGGCATGGGGCACTCCACGAAAACGCTATCGACGGGACATGAATTTTATGACGGCGATAATATGCGCAGATGCAGACGATGCACAGCACTATTGATCTGGGTGATTAAGGGTCAAAAGGCAGGCATAAAAAAATCGCAGCTCGAAGGCTGCGATTTCTTTTTGCGACTCAGCTCAGCGCTTTTTCAATCGCATGAACGATCGTCGGATCATCCGGCGCCGTGCGTGGCGAGAAGCGGGCCAACACACGCCCGTCCTTACCCAGCAGGAATTTTTCGAAGTTCCAGGTGATGTCTCCCGGAAACTCCGCGCCCTCGCCCGCCAACAGACGGTACAGCTGATGACGCTCGTGCCCGTTGACTTCCAGCTTGCTGGACAACGGAAAGGTCACGCCATAGTTGAGGCTGCAGAACTCCTGAATCTCCTGCTCGGTGCCCGGTTCCTGCCCGGCAAACTGGTTGCACGGCAGGCCCAGCACACTGAAACCCTTGTCCTTGAATTGCTGGTAGAGGTTTTCCAGTGCCGCGTACTGTGGGGTCAAACCACATTTGGAGGCAACGTTGACCACCAGCACGACACGCCCCTTGAAAGGCGCCAGAGGTAGCTCCTGACCATCCAGGGCTGTCAATTTAAGGTCGTGAAAAGCACTCATGACGAACTCCAAATTCCCGTGTTCTACTCGAAACAGCCACTTGGCGATGTCACCAAGGACAGCCGCGGACTAAAAAGGCGCCCTCGGGCGCCTCTCCAGTTCTCTGAGCTTAGCGCAGAAAATCAGTGGTGATGGCCACCTTCGCCATGGACGTGACCATGAGCGATTTCTTCCTGGCTGGCATCACGAATGTCGATGATCTTGACTTCGAAATTCAGGCGCTGACCGGCCAACGGGTGGTTGCCGTCGACGGTGACTTCGTCGCCGTCCAGATCACGGATGGTAACGATCTGCATCTGGCCATCTGGAGCGGAAGCGTGGAACTGCATGCCCACTTCCAGTTCGTCGACACCTTCGAACATGCTGCGGCTCAGGGTGCTGACCAGTTCAGCAGCGTATTCGCCGTAGGCATCTTCAGGTTCAACGGCTACTTTCAGCTCGTCGCCGACTGCTTTGCCTTCCAGTGCCTTTTCCAGGCCTGGAATGATGTTACCTGCGCCTTGCAGGTAAACCAGCGGCGCGCCGCCGGCGGAGCTGTCGATGACCTCACCAGCGTCGTTGGTCAGGGTATAGTCGATGGAGACAGCCTTATTGGCGGCGATCAGCATGGGGCGAGACCTTTTGCATAAGAATGAAGAAAGACCAAGTTTAGCGAAGCAATCGCCCGAAAGCGAACACAACCCGGACAAACGGATGGCGACGAAAGGTTCAACGGTCACCGGTTTTCATCAGGATGAGGACGGACATTGGGTGGCCGAGCTTTCCTGCGGTCACACACAGCACTTGCGTCACCAGCCACCGTGGCAATCACGCGCCTGGGTCCTGGACCCCGCGCAACGTATTGAAAAAATAGGCCAGCCCTTTGATTGTGGTTGGTGCGCACAAGGCTCGGTTAGCGATAACCTTGGCGACTGAATTTCGGTAGATCGTCAGCCATAGATGATCGCCTTTGCCATGCTCCCTCAGAGAATTCGCATGCAAACTTTTTTTATCGCGCCCACCGATTTTGGTGTGGGTCTGACCTCCATCAGCCTCGGGCTGGTGCGCACTCTTGAGCGCGCGGGCCTCAAGGTCGGCTTTTTCAAACCGATTGCCCAGCCCCATCCGGGCGACACCGGGCCTGAACGCTCCACCGAACTGGTGGCGCGCACTCACGGTTTGAAGCCGCCTCAACCGCTGGGCCTGGCCCACGTCGAGCGCATGCTGGGCGACGGTCAACTGGATGAGTTGCTCGAAGAAATCATCACCCTTTATCAGCAAGCGGCCATTGGCAAGGATGTGCTGGTCGTCGAAGGCATGGTGCCGACCCGCAGCGCCAGTTATGCCGCGCGGGTCAATCTGCACCTGGCCAAGAGTCTGGATGCGGATGTGATTCTGGTTTCCGCGCCGGAAAGCGAAGCCCTGACCGAACTCTCTGGCCGCGTGGAGTTGCAGGCGCAATTGTTTGGCGGGCCGAAAGACCCGAAAGTCCTTGGCGTGATCCTCAACAAGGTCAAGACCGACGAAAGCATGGAGGCCTTCGCCTCGCGCCTCAAAGAACACTCGCCGTTGCTGCGCAGCGGTGATTTCCGCCTGCTCGGCTGCATCCCGTTCCAGCCGGAACTGAACGCGCCGCGCACCCGCGACGTCGCCGACCTGATGGGCGCGCAGATCCTCAATGCCGGCGATTACGAAACCCGGCGCATGACCAAAATCATTATCTGCGCGCGCACCATGCGCAACACCGTGGAGCTGCTCAAGCCCGGCGTGCTGGTGGTGACGCCTGGTGATCGTGACGACATCATCCTCGCGGTCAGCCTCGCGGCGATGAACGGCGTGCCTCTGGCCGGCCTGTTGCTGACCAGCGACACCCTGCCCGACCCGCGCATCATGGACTTGTGCCGTGGTGCATTGCAGGCTGGTCTGCCGGTGCTGTCGGTGAGCACGGGCTCCTACGACACCGCCAACCAGTTGAACGGCTTGAACAAGGAAATCCCGATCGACGACCGCGAGCGTGCGGAAATCATCACCGATTTCGTCGCCAGCCACCTCGACGCCAACTGGCTGCACCAGCGTTGCGGCACGCCACGGGAAATGCGCCTGTCGCCCGCAGTATTCCGTTATCAATTGATCCAGCGCGCTCAGGCCGCCAACAAACGCATCGTCCTGCCCGAAGGCAGCGAGCCGTTGACCGTGCAAGCAGCGGCGATCTGTCAGGCGCGCGGCATTGCCCGTTGTGTGTTGCTGGCCAAACCGGAAGACGTCGAGGCCGTGGCTCGCGCACAAGGCATCGAACTGCCGCCGGGACTTGAGATTCTCGACCCGGACCTGATCCGCGAACGCTACGTCGAGCCGATGGTTGCGCTGCGCAAAAGCAAAAGCCTCAACGCGCCGATGGCCGAGCAGCAACTGGAAGACACCGTGGTGATCGGCACCATGATGCTGGCGCTGGATGAAGTCGATGGCCTGGTGTCCGGGGTCATTCACTCCACCGCCAACACCATCCGCCCGGCCCTGCAGCTGATTAAAACGGCGCCGGGCTGCACGCTGGTGTCCTCAGTATTCTTCATGCTGTTTCCCGAAGAAGTGCTGGTCTACGGCGACTGCGTGATGAACCCGCACCCGAGCGCCAGCGAACTGGCCGAGATTGCCTTGCAAAGCGCCGACTCGGCGGCCGCGTTCGGCATCACGCCGCGCGTGGCGATGATCAGCTACTCCAGCGGTGAATCGGCCAGCGGTGAAGAAGTCGAGAAAGTTCGCGAAGCCACGCTGCTCGCCCACGAGCAACAAAACTCGCTGCTGATCGACGGCCCATTGCAATACGACGCCGCCGCCAACGAAACCGTGGCCCGGCAATTGGCACCAAACAGTCAGGTCGCCGGTCGCGCTACGGTGTTCGTGTTCCCGGACCTGAACACCGGCAACACCACCCACAAAGCCGTGCAACGCAGCGCCGACTGCGTGAGCCTCGGGCCGATGCTGCAAGGCCTGCGCAAACCGGTGAACGATCTGCCGCGCGGCGCGCAAGTCGACGACATCGTCTACACCATCGCGTTGACCGCGATTCAAGCTGCCAACCGACCTTTGGATCTTTAAATGCTGGATTTTCTACCTGCACCCGTGCGCGGCGTGATTGCCTCGCTGCTGTTGGCTCTGAACACGATTCTGCTTTGCTCGTTTCTGTTCCTCGTGGCGATTTTCAAAGTGCTGCCGTTTGCCCTCACTCAGCGGTTCACCCGCTGGCTGATGAGCCATACCCATGAAGCCTGGATCAGCAACAACAAAGCCTGGATGGACCTGGTCGGCCACACCCGCTGGCACCTCAGCGGCCTGCAAGGCCTGGACTATCAGCACTCGTACCTGATCACCAGCAACCACCAGAGCTGGGTCGACATCATGGTCCTGCAATACGTGCTCAACCGGCGCATCCAGCCGCTGAAGTTCTTCCTCAAACAAGAGCTGATCTGGGTGCCGGTGATTGGCCTCGCCTGGTGGACTCTGGGCTTTCCGTTCATGAAGCGCTACTCCAAGGCCTACCTGGAAAAGCACCCGGAGAAGAAAGGCAAAGACCTGGAAACCACCCGCAAGACCTGTGACAAGTTCCGCAGCAACCCGGTGGGGATTTTCAACTTCGTCGAGGGCACTCGATTCACCGAGGGCAAACATGCCCAGCAGAAGTCGCCGTTCAAGTACCTACTAAAACCCAAGGCCGGCGGCATTGCGTTTGTGCTGGATGCGATGGGCGAGCAACTGGAATCCATCGTCAACGTGACGATTCACTATCCGGGCGGGCGTCCGGGGTATTGGGATTTGCTCTGCGGCAACGTGAAAGATGTGGTGGTGCATTTTCAGGAATTGAAGATTCCGCCGCAGTTCATCGGCAAGAACTACGACCAGGATGGGGAGTATCGATTGCAGTTTCAGGGCTGGATCAATCAGCTGTGGGATGACAAGGATGCGTTGCTCAAGCAGATGCACAGCGAGTACCCAGCCAAGGCTTGAGGTGTCTGTACTGCCGCTATCGCGGGCAAGCCCGCTCCCACCGGATTTATGTCAGTCACAGTTTTTGTGTACAAAACAGAACCACTGTGGGAGCGGGCTTGCCCGCGATGGCGTCCGACCAGACACAAAAAAACCCGCCGATGATCACTCTTCGGCGGGTTTTTTATTAACGGCTAACGCTTAGATCGCGCCGCGTTTACGCAGCAGATCCAGCACTTGCTTGACGCTTTCTTCCACCGACAGCGACTGGGTGTCGACCACGAGGTCGGCGTCCAGCGGCACGTCGTACGGGAAGGAATCGCCCGGGATGTTATCCCCCGCTGCCGCGTAGAGACCTTGCGGGTCACGCTCGGCACAGACCGTTGGCGAGGCCTGGACGTAGACCGTCAGCAGACGCTCCTTGCCGATCAGCTCCCTGGCTTGCTCACGACCTTCGGCACTCGGTGCAACGAACGCTGCCAGCGTCAGCAGACCGGCTTCGTTGAACTGACGCGCAACGTGCGCCGCACGACGCCAGTTCTCGGTACGACCGGAGCGATCCTGTGGCAGACCTTTGTTCAGGTCATGACGCAGGTTCTGGCCATCGAGTACGAACACTGCACGGCCCATGTCGAACAGCTTGCGTTCAACCGCGTAGGCCAGGGTGCTTTTGCCCGCGCCCGACAAGCCGCTGAACAAAACGGTGGCCGGTTGCTGGCCGAAGCGCTGGGCGCGTTCTTCGGTGGCGACGTGGGCCAGTTTGCCGTGGTGCGTGCTGCTGCCATGCGCCGACGGCTGGGCGATGATCATGCCGGCCGCGACGGTGCCATTGGTCAAGCGATCGATGACGATGAACGAACCGGTGGTGCGGTTGCTCGCGTAACCGTCCAGCGCGATGGCGGCGTCGAGGCTGACCTTGACCCGGCCGATCTCGTTCAGGTTCAGCGAACTGGCCGGACCTTCTTCCAACGTGTTCACGTCAACGCGGTTGACGATGCTGGTGATCGAACCCGGCACGTAGGACGTGGCGCGCTTGATGTCGTATTTCTTGCCCGGCAGCATCGGCTCTTCAGCCATCCACACCAGCATGGCGTCGAAAGCGTCAGTCACTTGCGGCAGGTTGTCGGCATGCACCAGCAAGTCGCCGCGGGAGATGTCGATCTCGTCTTCCATGGTCAGCGTTACCGCTTGGCCAGGACCGGCGTGCTCCAGTTCACCTTCGAAGGTGACGATGGATTTCACGCGGCTGCTCTTGCCCGATGGCAGCACAACGACTTCGTCGCCCTTGTGCACGATGCCGCTGGCCAGGGTGCCGGCGAAACCACGGAAGTTCAGGTTCGGACGGTTGACGTACTGCACCGGGAAACGCAGGTCGGTGTAGTTGCGGTCGTTGGCGATCTCGACGGTCTCGAGAATTTCCATCAGCGACTGGCCGGTGTACCACGGCGAGCGCTCGGATTTGTTCACCACGTTGTCGCCCTTGAGAGCGGACATCGGCACGAACGCCATGGTGGTCGGCTTGAAGGCGATGCCTTCGGCGAACTTCAGGTAATCGGCCTTGATCGACTCAAAGACGGTTTCGTCGAAGCCGTTGAGGTCCATCTTGTTGATGGCGACCACGATGTGCTTGATGCCCAGCAACGAGGCAATGAAGCTGTGGCGACGGGTCTGGGTCTGCACGCCGTAACGGGCGTCGACCAGGATGATCGCCAGGTCACAGGTGGATGCACCGGTGGCCATGTTGCGGGTGTACTGCTCATGGCCAGGGGTGTCGGCGATGATGAATTTGCGCTTGGCGGTGGAGAAGTAGCGGTAAGCGACATCGATGGTGATGCCCTGCTCACGCTCGGCTTGCAGGCCGTCGACCAGCAACGCCAGGTCGATGTCTTCGCCAGTGGTGCCGACTTTTTTCGAGTCGCGGGTAATGGCTTCCAGGTGATCTTCGTAGATCATCTTGGAGTCGTGCAGCAGGCGCCCGATCAGGGTGCTCTTGCCGTCGTCGACGTTGCCACAGGTCAGAAAGCGCAGCATTTCCTTGCGTTCGTGCTGGCCCAGGTAGGCGAGGATGTCCTCGCTGATCAAATCAGATACGTGACTCATTGCATTCGAGCTCCAAGCTGTAAGCTTCAAGCGGCAAGCTTGTCGGCGTACAGCTACTCAGAAATTTTGTTGATCAAGCCGCATAGCATTCTTGAAAGCTCGCGGGTTTCTTTAATCCAATCGTCAGCCAGAGGATCAGCAATGTAGGCAATATCACGGCCGATGAGGATCTGAGTGCGCAACTCACCACACGAAGCTTTTGCCACCCAAAGAAAATGTACTTTTTCCTTGGCACCACAACGCTCCATCCCTTCAGCAATATTGGAAGGCACCGATAGTGCGGAGCGGGTAATTTGATCCTTGAAGCCAAAATCCCCACATCTCGCAAACTCTCTGTAGATCCTTACCGCCAAACACTTACTTCTCTGCCAGACAATCAGCTTCTCGAAATCCATTGCGAGTCATCCGATAACGGCTCGCAGCAACCGGCCACAAGCACCAAACTACGAAATTACGCATACCGCCCTTAACTTGCAGCTTGCCGCTTGTAACTCAAAGCTTAGAAATACCCCTGACGTTTCTTTTCTTCCATCGAGCCTGCGCCATCGTGATCGATGACCCGGCCCTGGCGTTCGGAAGTTCGCGTCAGGAGCATTTCCTGAATGATGTCGGTCAGGCTGGTGGCCTCGGACTCGACCGCACCGGTCAGCGGGTAGTCGCCGAGCGTACGGAAGCGGACCTTCTTCTTGACGATGCGCGCCTTGTCTTCATCGCTCAGGTGATTGAGCAGGCGTTCGTCGTCGATCATGATCCAGGTGCCATTCATCTCGATGACGTCGCGCTCGGCGGCGAAATACAGCGGCACGATCGGGATGCCTTCGAGGTAGATGTACTGCCAGATGTCCAGTTCGGTCCAGTTCGACAACGGGAACACACGAATGGATTCGCCCTTGTTGACGTTGCCGTTGTAGACGTTCCACAGCTCCGGGCGCTGGTTTTTCGGGTCCCAGCGGTGCTTGGTGTCGCGGAAGGAATACACGCGCTCTTTGGCACGGGACTTCTCTTCGTCGCGACGGGCACCGCCGAAAGCGGCATCGAAACCATACTTGTCGAGGGCTTGTTTCAGGCCTTCGGTTTTCATGATGTCGGTGTGCTTGGCACTGCCGTGGGTCAGCGGGTTGATGCCCTGCGCGACGCCATCGGGGTTTACGTGCACGATCAGGTCCAGGCCGAGTTCTTCGACCATGCGGTCGCGGAACGCGTACATTTCCTTGAACTTCCACCGGGTGTCGACGTGCATCACCGGGAACGGCAGTTTGCCCGGGAAAAATGCCTTGCGCGCAAGGTGCAGCATCACGGCGGAGTCTTTGCCGACGGAGTACAGCATCACCGGGTTATCGAACTCGGCGGCGACCTCGCGGATGATGTGGATGCTTTCGGCCTCCAGCTGTTTCAGATGCGTCAGTTTGTCGACCATGGCTACTCACGAAAACGATCTTATGGACGGCCAGCGGGCCGTGTTCGAGCGAAGAATCCTAGCACAGCGACCTCTTCTAATCAGGACGCCAACTAGATCGAAAGGGTATATGAATATACCCCCTCGTTTGGGCCGCATGGACAGCGTGGGGCGGTGTTCACACGATATCGACTGTCCTTCAGATAGGATTCGGGCAATCGATGAAGATGTGCTCCAGCGCAAAGCGTCGCGCCAGGTATTCACCCAAGGCCTGAACGCCATAACGCTCGGTCGCATGGTGGCCGGCGGCGATGAAGCTGATGTCGTTTTCCCGGGCGCTGTGGAAAGTTTGCTCGGACGCTTCACCACTGAGGTACAGATCGACACCGGCCAAAACCGCCTGATCGATGTAACCCTGACCACCACCGGTGCACCATCCCACCCGACGGATCATCTCGCTGCCTTCAATCAACAACGGCTCGCGACCCATGACTTCCTGCACACGGCGGGCGAAATCCCGGGGCGTCATCGGTTCGCTCAACGAGCCGACCAGGCCGACGACTTTGAGGTTGTCCGGATCCAGCGGACCTTCGACCGTGATGTCGAGCTGACGCGCGAGTTGCACGTTGTTGCCGACGTCGGGGTGCAGATCCAGCGGCAAGTGATAGGACAACAAACTGATGTCGTGCTTGAGCAGGGTTTTCAACCGACGCTGCTTCATCCCGGTGATGCACGGGTTCTCGCCTTTCCAGAAATAGCCGTGATGCACCAACACCAGATCGGCGTGCGCATCGACGGCAGCATCCAGCAATGCCTGGCTGGCGGTGACGCCACTGACAATGCGCATCACTTGCGGCCGGCCTTCGACCTGCAACCCGTTGGGGCAGTAATCGGCGATCCTGGCACTGTTAAGGTAACGGTCGGCTTCTTCGACCAGGGTGCTTAGAGCGACGGCCATAAAAGACTCCTAAATATCCCGTTCAGAGGCGCGCTGCGCCTCGTATAATGCGCAACATTATGGGCGGTCTCATACCGCCTGCAACCTCTCAGGACGTGCTTAATGCTCAAGGCGCTGCGTTTTTCCGGCTGGCCGCTGTTGGCCGGCGTGCTTATCGCTCTGTTGATAATTCAGCGTTACCCGCAGTGGGTCGGGCTTCCAAGCCTCGACGTCAACCTGCAGCAAGCCCCGCAAACCACTATGACGCAACAGGGGCCGGTGTCCTATGCCGATGCCGTGACCATCGCCGCGCCGTCGGTGGTCAACCTGTACACCACCAAAGTCATCAACAAACCCAACCATCCGCTGTTCGAGGATCCGCAGTTCCGTCGTTTCTTCGGTGACAATTCGCCCAAGCAGAAGCGCATGGAGTCGAGCCTCGGTTCAGGCGTGATCATGAGCCCGGAAGGTTACCTGCTGACCAACAACCACGTGACCAGCGGCGCCGACCAGATTGTGGTCGCGCTTAAGGATGGCCGTGAAACCCTGGCCCGAGTGATCGGCAGCGACCCGGAAACCGACCTCGCGGTCCTGAAAATAGATTTGAAGAATCTGCCCTCGATCACCGTCGGCCGCTCCGACAACATCCGCATTGGCGATGTGGCGCTGGCCATCGGCAACCCGTTTGGCGTCGGCCAGACCGTGACCATGGGCATCATCAGCGCCACCGGGCGTAATCAGTTGGGCCTGAACAACTACGAAGACTTCATCCAGACCGACGCAGCGATCAACCCCGGCAACTCCGGTGGTGCGCTGGTCGATGCCAATGGCAACCTGACCGGTATCAACACCGCGATTTTTTCCAAGTCTGGCGGTTCCCAGGGCATCGGTTTTGCGATCCCGGTCAAGCTGGCCATGGAAGTGATGAAGTCGATCATCGAGCACGGCCAGGTGATTCGCGGCTGGCTGGGCATCGAAGTGCAACCTTTGAGTCAGGAACTGGCGGAGTCCTTTGGCCTGTCGGGACGCCCGGGCATCGTGGTGGCGGGGATTTTCCGTGACGGTCCGGCGCAGAAGGCCGGCCTGCAACTGGGTGACGTGATCCTCAGCATCGACGGCGAACCGGCCGGCGATGGCCGCCGTTCGATGAACCAGGTCGCGCGGATCAAGCCGACTGACAAGGTCACGATCCAGGTGATGCGCAATGGCAAAGAGCTGAAGCTCACCGCAGAAATCGGTTTGCGTCCGCCACCGGCGCCGGTCAAAGAGAAAGAAGAAGAGTAAACAACCACTGTGATTGATCGTTCCCACGCTCTGCGTGGGAATGCCGCCATGGACGCTCTGCGTCCACTGTGACGCGGAGCGTCACGGGATACATTCCCACGCAGAGCGTGGGAACGATCAGTCACAGGGTTAGTGGTGGTTTAGAGAGTGCCTAAGCCGTCGATCAGTGCCTGGTTCTGCTCAGGCGTGCCAATCGAAATCCGCAGGAACTGGGCAATTCGCTCCTGCTTGAAGTGCCGAACGATCACACCCTGCTCACGCAGCTTCGCTGCCACGCCTGCCGCGTCGTGCTTCGGATGACGCGCGAAGATGAAGTTCGCTGCCGACGGCAACACTTCAAAGCCCTTCCCTTCCAATTGCGCAACGACCCACTCGCGATTCTCGATGACCAACCGGCAGGTCTTGTCGAAATACTCGCGGTCGTCAAAAGCGGCGGCTGCACCGACATTCGCCAAGCGATCCAGCGGATAAGAGTTGAAGCTGTTCTTGATCCGCTCCAGCGCCTCGATCAGGTCCGGATGCCCCACCGCCAGGCCAACCCGCAGGCCGGCCAGTGAACGGGACTTGGACAAGGTCTGGGTCACCAACAGGTTCGGATAACGGTCCACCAGGCTGATCGCCGTCTCGCCGCCGAAATCGATGTAAGCCTCATCCACCACCACGACTGAATCCGGGCTGGCCTTGAGGATTTGCTCGACCGCGTCCAGCGCCAGCAGGCAACCGGTTGGCGCATTCGGGTTGGGGAAAATGATCCCGCCGTTTGGCCTGGCATAGTCCGCCGGGTTGATCCGAAACTGCTCATCCAGTGGCACCGCGTCGAACTTGATGCCGTACAAGCCGCAGTAAACCGGGTAGAAGCTGTAGCTGATGTCCGGGAACAACAGCGGCTTCTCGTGCTGCAGCAAGCCGTGGAAAACGTGCGCCAGGACTTCATCGGAACCGTTGCCGAGGAACACCTGATTGCTCTGCACGCCGTAATACCGGGCAACGGCTTGCTTGAGCACGTCGCTGTTCGGGTCCGGGTACAAACGCAGGTTGTCATTGAGTTCGGTCTGCATCGCCGCCAAGGCTTTGGGCGATGGGCCGTACGGGTTTTCGTTGGTGTTGAGCTTCACCAGTTTCGTCAGCTTCGGCTGCTCGCCCGGCACGTAAGGCACCAGATCCTTGACGAACGGGCTCCAGAATTTACTCATCTCAGTTGTCCTTTTTTTCGTCAACGATGCGGTATTCGGCGCTGCGCGCGTGGGCGGTCAGCGATTCGCCACGGGCCAGCACCGAAGCGGTCTTGCCCAGTTCGGATGCGCCCTGCTCGGAGCAGAAGATGATCGACGAGCGTTTCTGGAAGTCGTACACGCCCAGCGGCGAGGAAAACCGCGCGGTGCCGGAGGTCGGCAACACGTGGTTGGGACCTGCGCAGTAATCGCCCAGGGCTTCAGACGTGTGACGGCCCATGAAGATCGCGCCAGCGTGGCGAATTTTCGGCAGCCAGGCCTGCGGATCAGCAACGGACAACTCAAGGTGTTCCGGCGCGATGCGGTTAGCCACTTCAATCGCTTGGTCCATGTCTCGAACCTTGATCAATGCCCCACGGCCATTGATCGAGGTTTCGATGATCTCGGCGCGCTCCATGGTTGGCAGCAGCTTGGCGATGCTGGCGGCGACCTTGTCGAGGAACTCGGCGTCTGGGCTGACCAGAATCGCCTGGGCATCTTCGTCGTGCTCGGCCTGGGAGAACAGGTCCATGGCGATCCAGTCTGGATCGGTGTGACCGTCGCACACCACGAGGATTTCCGACGGCCCGGCGATCATGTCGATGCCGACCTGGCCGAACACGTGGCGTTTGGCGGTGGCGACATAGATGTTGCCCGGGCCGACCACTTTGTCGACTTTCGGCACGCTTTCGGTGCCGTAGGCCAGCGCGGCAACCGCTTGCGCGCCGCCGATGGTGAACACGCGGTCGACGCCGGCGATGCAAGCTGCCGCCAGCACCAGTTCGTTGATTTCACCGCGCGGGGTCGGCACCACCATGACCACTTCGGTCACGCCGGCCACTTTGGCTGGAATCGCGTTCATCAGCACGGAGGACGGGTACGACGCCTTGCCGCCCGGCACGTACAGGCCGGCGCGGTCCAGTGGCGTAACCTTCTGGCCCAGCACCGTGCCGTCGGCTTCGGTGTAAGTCCAGGATTCCTGCTTTTGTTTTTCGTGGTAGCTGCGTACGCGGGCCGCGGCTTTTTCCAGGGCTTCGCGCTGGGGCACGGTAATCCGTGTCAGCGCCAGTTCCAGACGCTCGCGCGGCAGGATCAGGTCCGCCATGGAGGCAACGTCAAGGCCGTCGAACTGCCGGGTGAAGTCCACCAGCGCCGCATCGCCACGCAAACGCACAGCTTTGATGATGTCCAGCACTCGCTGATTGACCGAGTCGTCAGACACACTTTCCCAGCTCAGCAGATGATCCAGATGATGTGCGAAATCCGGGTCAGCAGCGTTGAGTCGGCGAATTGCAGTCGGTGCGGTCATAGCGAGAGCCTCATAGGATTGGCAAAAACTCAGGCGCCCGAAGCTACCATCGATCCGCTTGGGCACCTGAGAATTCTGGCTATGAGGCGGATAGACGGGCGCGACTTAACGTCGCGCAGGTGAATCAGCCGCGGTGTCGAGACTCCACTGCCTTGCGCAGGGTGTCGATCAACGCCTGGATACGGGCGTGTTGCATCTTCATCGAAGCTTTGTTGACGATCAGCCGGGAGCTGATGTCGGCAATGAAATCCTGGGGCTCCAGGCCGTTGGCCCGAAGCGTGTTGCCGGTGTCGACCACGTCGATGATCTTGTCGGCCAGACCGATCAGCGGTGCCAGTTCCATCGAGCCGTAGAGCTTGATGATATCGACCTGACGACCCTGTTCGGCGTAGTAGCGCTTGGCAACGTTGACGAACTTGGTCGCCACTCGCAGACGGCCCTTGGGCTCGACATCACCGACACGGCCGGCAGTCATCAGCTTGCAGAGGGCAATTCGCAGGTCCAGAGGCTCGTACAAACCCTGGCCGCCATATTCCATCAGCACATCTTTACCGGCGACGCCCAGGTCCGCGGCACCGTGCTCGACATACGTCGGCACATCGGTGGCGCGCACGATCAGCAGGCGCACATCGGCCTGAGTCGTGGGAATGATCAGCTTGCGGCTCTTGTCCGGATTCTCGGTCGGCACGATGCCCGCTTCAGCCAGAAGCGGCAGGGTGTCGTCAAGGATGCGGCCCTTGGACAGTGCGATGGTCAACATGGGAAACGTCAGTCCTTATCAGGCTACTGATGCCCGGTCGCAAATGGCGCCGGACACACTTCGAGGGCTTTCTCAATAATGAAAAGACACCCTCGACTTGAAACGAAACCAACGGGCGCGTCCCTGCGCCCATGCAGCAGAAACTAGCCCGGTACGCGGCGAATCTTGGCGCCGAGCATTTGCAGTTTCTCTTCGATGCACTCGTAACCACGGTCGATGTGGTAGATGCGGTCGATCAGGGTGTCACCTTCGGCGATCAGGGCCGAGATCACCAGGCTGGCCGATGCACGCAGGTCGGTGGCCATTACTGGCGCGCCTTTGAGCTTCTCGGTACCGGTAACGATGGCAGTGTTGCCTTCGACCTGGATCTTGGCGCCCATGCGATGCAGTTCGTACACGTGCATGAAGCGGTTTTCGAAGATCGTCTCGATCACGGCACCGGTGCCTTCGGCAATGGCGTTGAGGGAGATGAACTGCGCCTGCATGTCGGTCGGGAATGCCGGGTATGGAGCGGTACGCACGTTGACAGCCTTTGGCCGCTTGCCGTGCATGTTCAGCTCGATCCAGTCTTCGCCGCAGGTGATTTCGGCACCCGATTCGCGAAGTTTTTCCAGAACGGCTTCAAGGATGGTCGGATCGGTGTCCTTGACCTTCACACGACCGCCGGTGACAGCGGCCGCCACCAGGTAGGTGCCGGTTTCGATACGGTCAGGCATCACTTTGTAAGTGGTCGGGTGCAGACGCTCGACGCCATCGATGGTGATGGTGTCGGTGCCGGCGCCAGTGATCTTGGCACCCATGGCGATCAGGAAGTTCGCCAGATCGATGACTTCAGGTTCGCGAGCGGCGTTCTGCAACACGCTGCGGCCCTTGGCCAGAGCGGCCGCCATCATGATGTTTTCGGTACCGGTCACGCTCACGGTATCGAAGAAGAAGTGCGCGCCGCGCAAGCCGCCTTCAGGCGCCTTGGCCTTGATGTAGCCGCCTTCGACGTCGATGACCGCGCCCATCGCTTCAAGACCGCGAATGTGCAGGTCAACCGGACGCGAGCCGATGGCGCAACCGCCAGGCAGTGCGACTTCGGCTTCACCGAAACGCGCAACCATCGGGCCCAGCACCAGGATCGACGCACGCATGGTTTTCACCAGTTCGTACGGAGCGATCAGGGTCTTGATGGTGCGCGGGTCGATTTCGACGCTGAGCTTCTCGTCGATCACCGGCTCAATGCCCATGCGACCGAACAGCTCGATCATGGTGGTGATGTCGTGCAGGTGCGGCAGGTTGGCCACGGTCACCGGGCCATCGCACAGCAGCGTGGCAGCCAGGATCGGCAGGGCAGAGTTCTTTGCCCCGGAGATGCGGATTTCGCCATCAAGACGAACGCCACCGGTAATAATCAATTTATCCATAAGAATCTCGACGCCCTTGGGCTCAGGTGCGCTCGGCCCAGGCCGCGCTGCTGAAAAATTTCATAGTAACCGCATGGATGCTGCCATCGGCGATCCATGGGTTCAAATGGGCATAGATGCTTTGCTGACGCTTGACCGGGCTCAGTGCCGCCAGTTCATCGCTAATCACGTTCAGCTGAAAGTTGCAGCCTTCGCCTTCAACTTCCACCCGGATTCCTGGCAGCTTTCCTTCAAGGAAGCTCTTAACTTCTACGGCCTGCATGCTCAACCTCAATCGGCGCCCTGTGCGCGCGGGTCGGACATCATACAAAAAAGCCCCGCGCCTGCGAACCCCGCTAAGCAGGACTCTGACGGGGGGCTTCTTTATAGATGTGGATTAGGGATGCGCCAACAGCTCGGTCAATTCGCTGACCTGAGCGATTTCGCGCATGTCTTCAGGCATCCCGCGGATGCTCAGCTTCTTGCCGGCCGCCTCTGCATCGCGCATGAAGCACAGCAGCAGGGACAAGCCCACGCTGCTGGACTTCAATACTGCCGAACAATCGACCACCAGGGTGTCGGCCTTGCTGGCCTTGATCAGCGCCTCCCCCTGCTTGCGCAGGCCGGGGCCGGTCCGGTAATCCAGCATCCCGCTAAGCCGCAGCTCGCCGGTTTCGCTCATGCGAATGGCCGACACACTCATTGGGCAGACTTCTCGGTGGCATCGGCGGTTTTTTCCTTGGCCTTGGCGACTTCCCCGGCCCAACCATTGATGGTCTTGTCCAGGTCGTTGCCATTGCGCTGCATCGCATCCGCGAATTGATCGCGGAACAGCTTGCCAATGTTGATACCGTTGATGATCACGTTACGCAGCTTCCACTCGCCATTGATCTTCTCGAGTGTGTAAGACACGGGATAGATCGCCCCGTTGTTACCTTTTACGGTCATGCCAACGCTGGTGCGGTCGCCCGACTCATCCTTGGCAGGATCGACGGTGATGCCCTGGTTGTTGTATTCGAGCAGGGCATTGCCGTAGAACTGGAACAGGCCCCGCTTGAAGTTTTCTTCAAAGGTCTTCATCTGCGCCGGTGTGGCTTTGCGCGAGTACTTGACCGTCATGATGCTTTTGGAGATGCCTTCGGCATCCACCACAGGTCCGACGATGGTGTTCAACGCCGTGTAGAAATCCTGCGGATCCTTTTTATACTTCTCTTTGTTGGCCGACAGGTCGGCCAGCATCCGGTTCGTGGTGTCCTGAACCAGTTCGTGCGCGGAAGGCGCCGCCACGGCGTTAGCCATCAACGGCAGGGCCGCCAGTATTACCAACAGGCCACGTCGCAAGGTAGAGATCATTCAAAAGCTCCTCATTTGGCGTCTTTGCTAACGGTATTGAGCAGGAATTTACCGATCAGGTCCTCGAGTACCAGCGACGACTGGGTGTCGTGAATGATCCCACCGTCCTTGAGCAAGCTGGATTCGCCGCCCACGCTGATACCGATGTATTTTTCGCCCAACAGGCCAGCAGTCAGGATAGATGCAGTGGAGTCAGTCGGCAGATTATCTACACGCTTTTCCACCTGCATGGTCACTCGACCGGTGAAACTGTCGCGATCCAGATCGATAGCCGTGACCTTGCCGATGGTTACACCGGCCATGGTCACTTTAGCTCTGACCGTCAAACCGGCGATATTGTCGAAATATGCATAAAGTTTATACGTGTCTGTTGTTGCGCTCGGGGACAGGCCACTTACCCGCAACGCCAGCAACAGCAAAGCCAGGATGCCAGCCAGCAAGAAAAGGCCGACACCGATTTCCAGGGTGCGGTTTTGCATCAGAAATCTCCAAACATCAAGGCGGTCAGAATAAAGTCCAGGCCGAGTACAGCCAAAGAGGCATACACCACGGTCTTGGTAGTGGCACGACTGATCCCCTCGGAAGTGGGCTCGCAGTCATAGCCTTGGAATACGGCAATCCAGGTCACGACAAAGGCGAAGACGATGCTTTTGATGATGCCGTTGAGCACATCGTCAGTGAACGTCACGCTGTTTTGCATGTTGGACCAGTAGGAACCCTCATAGACACCCAGCCAGTCGACTGCCACCCAGGAACCGCCCCAGATACCCACCACGCTGAAAATCATCGCCAGCACCGGCAGGGAAATGAAGCCGGCCCACAGGCGCGGGGCAACGATGTATTTGAGCGGGTCGACACCAATCATTTCCAGACTGGACAACTGTTCGGTGGATTTCATGTTGCCGATTTCGGCGGTCAACGCGGAACCGGCGCGCCCGGCGAACAACAATGCCGTGACCACGGGGCCCAGTTCACGCAACAGCGTCAGCGCAACCATCTGGCCGACCGCCTGCTCGGAACCATAACTGGACAGGATGTTGAAGCCTTGCAGCGCCAGCACCATGCCGATGAATACCCCGGAGACCACGATGATCACCAGGGACATCACGCCTACCGAATGCAGTTGCTTGATCAGCAGGCCAAAACCGCCGCCGATGCCACCGCGACCGAGCAAGGCATGAAACAGGAATATCGCCGAACGGCCGAACACCGCCAGTGCATCAATGGCGGAATGGCCGAACCGGCGAACGCGTTCTATCAGTGAAATCTTGCGCATCAACGCTTCCCCAGAAGATCTGCGCGGTAATCCGTCGCTGGAAAGTGGTATGCGACCGGACCGTCGGGATCACCTGTCATGAATTGACGAATGCGCGGTTCCTGCGAGTTCATCAACTCCTCGGGAGTGCCCTGCCCCAATACCTGCCCGTCACCCACTACATATATGTAATCGGCGATGCTCGCGGTCTCGGCCAGATCGTGGGACACCACGATACTGGTGATGCCCAGCGCATCGTTGAGCAAGCGGATCAGGCGCACCAGCACGCCCATGGCGATAGGGTCCTGGCCGACAAAAGGCTCGTCATACATGAGAATCTGCGGATCGAGGGCAATCGCCCGCGCCAGCGCGACACGACGCTTCATGCCGCCGGACAACTCGTCAGGCATCAGCTCGATGGCGCCACGCAAGCCCACGGCCTGCAATTTGAGCAGGACGATGTCGCGGATCATCTCTTCCGGCAGCTCGGTGTGGACGCGCAGCGGAAAGGCGACGTTCTCGAACACATCGAGGTCGGTGAACAGCGCGCCGCTCTGAAACAGCACACCCATGTGTTTACGCGCATCGAACAAATCGCTGCGCGACAGCTTTGGCAGGTTCTGGCCGTTGACCCAGACTTCGCCCTTGGTGGGCCGCAACTGTGCGCCCATCAAGCGCAAAAGCGTGGTCTTGCCACACCCGGAAGGCCCCATGATGCCGGTGACCTTGCCGCGCGGGATACGGATATCGACGTTATTGAAAATGCTGCGCGCACCGCGCTTGAAGGTCAGTCCCTTCAGCTCGACCGCGTAGGCGTTATCGGCACTCATCTAAACTCCTTGCGATGCAGCCTCTCACTCGGACGCCTGGCTCTCTGACGAAAGCACATACCTCCCCGGGCAGGCCGAACTGGCGGCGAACTATATCACTGCAAAGGGCAAGCGCCCAAGGCCCAAGCCGGGCCATCTTCAGCAACAAGACAGGGAAAAAACCTTGTTCGGCGGGTATTTGGCAACAGGGAACGACAAAGCATGACGAACTTGCGTGAGGGTTTCGATCATTACCGCTATAATCGCCGCCTTTTCATCAGGCTATACGATTTCTGACATGAGCCAATCCAGCGACCTGATTCAATCCGCCCAACGCACCATCCGCCTCGAGCTGGAAGCCGTACAAGGCTTGCTACCCCAAATCGACGCAGATTTCGTACGCGCTTGCGAGATGATTCTGGCCAGCAAAGGCCGCGTGGTCGTGGTCGGCATGGGCAAGTCGGGGCATATCGGCAACAAGATTGCCGCCACACTTGCCAGTACCGGCACCACGGCCTTTTTCGTGCACCCGGCCGAAGCCAGCCATGGCGACATGGGCATGATTACGCGCGACGACATCATCCTGGCCCTGTCGAACTCCGGCTCTACCAATGAAATCGTGACCCTGCTGCCCTTGATCAAACGCCTGGGCATCAAATTGATCAGCGTCACTGGCAACCCCGATTCGCCGCTGGCCAAGGCTGCCGAGGTCAACCTCAACGTTCACGTCGAGCACGAAGCCTGCCCACTGAACCTGGCACCGACCTCTTCGACCACCGCTGCGCTGGTCATGGGTGATGCCCTGGCTGTCGCACTGCTGGAAGCCCGTGGCTTTACTGCTGAAGATTTCGCCTTTTCCCACCCGGGTGGCGCGCTGGGCAGACGCTTGCTGCTGAAAGTCGAAAACGTCATGCACGCCGGACAAGAGCTGCCGCAGGTTCAGCGCGGCACCCTGCTCAAGGACGCGCTCATGGAAATGACCCGAAAGGGCCTGGGCATGACTGTGATCCTGGAAGCCGATGGCAAACTCGCCGGCATCTTCACCGACGGTGACTTGCGTCGCACCCTGGACCGCAGCATCGACATCCACAGCGCCACCATCGATCAGGTCATGACCGCACACGGCAAAACCGCCCGAGCCGAAATGCTTGCGGCCGAAGCCCTGAAAATCATGGAAGACCACAAGATCAACGCACTGGTCGTGGTCGACAGCGACGACCGCCCGGTCGGCGCCTTGAACATGCACGACTTGCTGCGTGCAGGAGTAATGTAATGAGCACCGACCTGCTGCAACGCGGCAAACAGATAAAACTCGCGGTGTTCGACGTCGACGGCGTGCTGACCGACGGACGGCTGTACTTCCTTGAAGACGGTAGCGAATTCAAGACGTTCAATACCCTCGACGGCCAAGGCATCAAGATGTTGATGGCAGCCGGCGTGCAGACCGCTATCATCAGCGGCCGCAAGACTCCCGTGGTCGAGCGTCGGGCGAAGAACCTCGGCATTCCACACCTTTATCAGGGGCGCGAAGACAAACTGGTGGTGCTGGACGAGCTTCTGGCCCAACTCAACCTAAGCTATGAACAAGTTGCCTATTTGGGTGACGACTTGCCAGACCTGCCGGTGATTCGCCGTGTTGGCCTGGGCATGGCGGTGGCCAATGCTGCCAGCTTCGTGCGTGAAAACGCCCATGGCATTACCCTGGCCCGTGGTGGCGAGGGTGCCGCTCGTGAATTCTGCGAATTGATCCTGCTCGCCCAGGGCCGCCTTGATGCGGCCAACGCCGCGTACCTGTGAGCCCATTATGTTGAGCAAAAAGATTCGTAACATCGTGCTGTTCAGTTGCATCGCGGCGCTATTCGCCGCGGTCGGCTACTGGAACATCAGCCCGGAACGCTTCCTCGATAAACCGGTAGCCAAGGTCGACGAAAGCGCGATTGACTATTACGCCACCAACGCCCACAGCGTGCAGTACCTGCCGGACGGCAAATTGCAGTACGAAATGACGTCCGACAAGGTTGAACACCTGAAAGCGACCGAGGTGACGTTGCTGACCAATCCCGACCTGAACATGTTTCGCGGCACCCAGTTCCCGTGGCACGTGCAGAGCGAGCGCGGGGAAGTCAATCCCGACGGCACTCAGGTCGAGCTGATTGATTCGGTGCGCATCACGCGTTTCGACGAGAAAAATCGCAAGACCCTGATTACCACCACCCGTATGACTGTGTTCCCCAAGGAGCAATATGCGCAGACCGATCAACCCGTTAGAATCGACGGCGCTGGCGGTGTATCGACAGGCAACGGAATGAAAGCGTACTTGAAAGAAAGCAGGATACACCTGCTATCGAACGTAAGAGGACAGTATGAGGCTCGTTAAAACTCTCCCTATTTTGCTCAGTCTGGGCGCAGCACTGGGAAGCGTGAGCGCCTGGGCTCTGCCGAACGATCAAGAGCAGCCTATCCGCATTCAGGCCGACGATGCCCAACTGGACGACAAGAATGGCGTTGCCACCTATAAAGGTGACGTGATCATCACCCAAGGCTCGATGATCGTTAAAGGCAACACCGTGACCATCACCCGCACGCCGACCGGCGACATTGACGTGGTGACCTCGGTGGGCAACCTCGCCTACTTCGAACAATTGCAGACCGCCGGCGACACCAAGCCTGTTCAGGGCTGGGGCGTCACGATCCAGTACCATGCCGCGCAAAACCGCATCGTGTTGATCGACAAGGCAAAAGTCATCGACAAGGACAACAACACCACCCAAGGCGAGAAAATCGTCTACGACACCGTCAAGAAGCTTGCGAGCGCTGGTCGCGCCACAGGCAACAAAGTCACCGAAGCGCGTCCACGCATCGACATGGTGATCCAGCCCAAGCCGAAAACCGACGCGAAAAAGGCTCCATAATGGCAACTCTGAAAGCTCAGCATCTGGCCAAGAGCTACAAGAGCCGCCAGGTCGTGCGTGATGTCAGCCTGTCGATCGACAGCGGTCAGATCGTCGGCCTGCTGGGTCCTAACGGCGCCGGCAAGACCACCTGCTTCTATATGATTGTCGGCCTGGTGCAGGCCGACCAGGGTCGCGTACTGATCGATGACCTGGACGTAAGCCACCAGCCAATGCACGGTCGTGCAAAAGCCGGTATCGGCTATCTTCCGCAAGAAGCGTCGATTTTTCGCAAACTCTCGGTGGCCGACAACATCATGGCCATCCTCGAGACCCGCAAGGAGCTCGACAAGGACGGTCGTCGCAAGGAACTGGAAAGCCTGCTACAGGAATTCCATATCAGCCACATCCGTGACAACCTCGGCATGAGCCTCTCCGGTGGTGAGCGCCGCCGCGTGGAAATCGCACGCGCCCTGGCCACCAACCCGAAATTCATCCTGCTCGACGAACCGTTCGCCGGCGTGGACCCGATTTCGGTAGGCGACATCAAACAGATCATCTACCACCTCAAGGCCAAAGGCATTGGCGTGCTGATCACCGACCACAACGTCCGTGAAACCCTGGATATCTGCGAAACCGCCTACATCGTCAACGATGGACAGCTCATTGCCGAAGGCGACTCCGCCACCATCCTGGCCAATGACCTGGTGAAAGAAGTCTATCTGGGCCATGAGTTCCGCCTGTAAGCACTCAGGTGTCTGGCAGGTCGCCCGAGCGCTCGTCTCGATAAAAAATCAACATTTTTTTATTGTTACGGCGCTCTAGGCAAACGCTGCAGTTTCGGGCATATAATTTGCTTATGTTTGGCGCTCCGGCGCCCTGTAGTGGATGGCGCATGTGCGCCGGCGAATAAGGTGTTTAGCCCCTGCCATGAAACCATCGCTAGTCTTGAGAATGGGCCAGCAGCTGACGATGACACCGCAGCTGCAACAGGCCATCCGCCTGCTCCAATTGTCGACCCTGGACCTGCAACAGGAAATCCAGGAGGCCCTGGAGTCCAATCCGATGCTCGAACGCCAGGAAGAAGGCGACGACTTCGATAACGCCGACCCCTTGGCCGACAAAGCCGAACAGCAACCCAACGCCGATGTTTCAGAGCCCTCCTACCAGGAAACCGCCCCGACGGTGGACAACCTCGAGGAAGGTGACTGGAATGAGCGTATTCCCAACGAGCTGCCCGTCGATACGGCATGGGAAGACGTTTATCAGACCAGCGCCAGCAGCCTGCCGAGCAGCGATGACGACGAGTGGGATTTCACTACCCGCACATCAGCCGGTGAAAGCCTGCAAAGCCATTTGCTGTGGCAGCTGAACCTGGCACCGATGTCCGACACCGATCGCTTGATCGCCGTAACCCTGATCGATTGCATCAACAATCAGGGCTACCTGGACGAAACCCTCGAGGAAATCCTCGAAGCCTTCGATCCGGAACTGGACATCGAACTGGACGAAATCGAAGCCGTCCTGCATCGCATCCAGCAGTTCGAGCCTGCCGGTATCGGCGCCCGCAACCTGGGCGAATGCCTGCTGCTGCAACTGCGCCAGCTGCCAGCCAAGACACCTTGGCTGGCGGAAGCCAAGCGCCTGGTCACTGACTACATCGATCTGCTCGGTAGCCGCGACTACAGCCAGCTGATGCGCCGCATGAAGCTCAAGGAAGATGAACTGCGCCAGGTGATCGAACTGGTGCAGAGCCTCAATCCGCGCCCGGGCTCACAAATCGAGTCCAGCGAAGCCGAATACGTCGTCCCTGACGTGATCGTGCGCAAGGACAACGAGCGCTGGCTGGTCGAGCTGAATCAGGAATCGGTGCCACGGCTGCGGGTCAACGCCCAATATGCCGGGTTTGTGCGCCGTGCCGACACCAGCGCCGACAACACCTTCATGCGCAATCAATTGCAAGAAGCACGCTGGTTCATCAAGAGCCTGCAAAGCCGCAACGAAACCCTGATGAAAGTGGCCACCCAAATCGTCGAGCATCAGCGCGGCTTCCTGGAGTACGGTGACGAAGCGATGAAACCGCTGGTCCTGCACGACATCGCCGAAGCGGTGGGCATGCACGAGTCGACGATTTCACGGGTGACCACACAGAAATTCATGCATACCCCTCGGGGCATATATGAACTGAAATACTTTTTTTCCAGCCACGTCAGCACCTCCGAAGGCGGCGAATGCTCGTCCACGGCGATCCGCGCAATCATCAAAAAACTGGTTGCGGCGGAAAATCAGAAAAAGCCGTTGAGTGACAGCAAGATCGCTGGTTTACTGGAGGCACAAGGCATTCAGGTGGCTCGCCGCACCGTCGCCAAGTACCGCGAATCCCTCGGGATCGCGCCTTCGAGCGAACGCAAGCGGTTGATGTAGAGCCACGCCACAGCGTTCCAGTGGTAGATCATCTGATCTACCGCTTTATGCACTGGCAACGAAGGAGAAGCTGTATGCAAGTCAACATCAGTGGACACCAACTGGAAGTGACCGAACCTCTTCGCACCTACATCGGCGAAAAACTCGAACGATTAGAGAGGCATTTCGACAAGATCACCAACGTGCAAGTCACGATGTGCGTCGAAAAGCTGAAGCAGAAAATCGAAGCCACGTTGCATATTCCCGGCAGCGAAGTGGTCGCGAACGCGGAACATACCGATATGTACGCGGCGATCGACTTACTGACCGACAAGCTCGATAAACAACTCAAAAAGCATAAGGAAAAGACCCAAAGCCTGCTCCAGGGCGCTACCGGTCGTTAACACTCCCAACCCATGATCCGACTTGAAAACATCCTGACCCCCGGCCGTTCTCTCGTGAACGTGCCGGGCGGCAGTAAAAAGAAAGCCCTCGAGCAAATTGCCAACCTGATCGCCCGGGAAGTGCCGGATCTGGAGATGCAAGATGTCTTCGAAGCTTTGATTGCCCGTGAAAAACTCGGTTCAACCGGTTTTGGCAACGGCATCGCCATCCCCCACTGTCGCCTCAAGGGCTGCACCTCGCCCATCAGTGCATTGATGCACCTCGACGCACCCATTGATTTCGACGCCATCGACGGCGCCCCGGTTGACCTGCTGTTCGTACTGCTGGTCCCGCAGGCCGCTACCGATGCGCACCTGGAGCTACTGCGCCAGATCGCCAGCATGCTCGATCGCAAGGAAGTGCGCGAAAAACTGCGCAGCGCCCCGAGTAATGAAGCCTTGTATCAGGTCGTCCTGAGCGAGCAAAACGGTCATTAATCATGCGCTTGATCATTGTCAGTGGCCGCTCCGGCTCAGGTAAAAGTACCGCACTCGATGTTCTCGAGGACAACGGCTACTACTGCATCGACAACCTGCCTGCCGGGTTGCTGCCGGAACTCGCCGAGCGCGCACTGATTCATACCGAACTCGCACAACCGCTGGTTGCCGTATCCATCGATGCCCGCAACCTGCCCAGTCATCTGTCGCGATTTCCGGAACTGCTGGAAGAAGTCCGCAGCCGGCACATCAAATGCGATGTGCTGTACCTGGACGCCGACGAAGAAACGTTGCTCAAACGGTTTTCGGAAACCCGCCGTCGCCACCCGCTCAGTACCGCCCACCGTTCGTTGGCCGAGGCGATTCAGGACGAAACCAGTTTGCTGGGGCCGATTGCCGACCTGGCCGACCTGAAAGTCAACACCACCAACCTGAACCTGTATCAGCTGCGCGACACCATCAAGCTGCGCCTGCTGAACCAGCCGGACAGCGGCACTGCATTTCTGGTCGAGTCGTTCGGATTCAAGCGAGGCATGCCGGTCGACGCAGACCTGGTGTTCGACGTGCGCTGCCTGCCCAACCCTTACTGGAAACCGGAGTTGCGCGAGCTGTCCGGGCTTGATCAACCGGTAGCCGAGTACCTGGCGGCGCAACCGGACGTCGAAGAGATGTTCCAGGACATTTCCTCCTACCTGCTAAAATGGCTGCCGCGCTTCGCCGCGAGCAACCGTGCTTATGTCACCATTGCCATTGGCTGCACCGGCGGGCATCACCGCTCCGTCTACCTGACCGAACGTCTGGGCCAGGTTCTGCAACAATCCCTGAAGAACGTCCAGGTCCGCCACCGCGACCTCAGCTAAAGGATTCACATCGCGATGCCTGCTCTGGAAATCGAAATCATCAACAAGCTGGGCCTACATGCCCGCGCGTCGGCAAAATTCGTTGGCGTTGCTGGTCAGTTCAAGGATTGCACGATCAGAGTGGGACGCACGCCAGAATCCACCGTCGACGGCAAAAGCATCATGGCCATGATGATGCTCGCGGCCGGCAAGGGCACGAAGATCCACCTCAGCACTGAAGGCGAGCAGGAACAGGAAGCGCTGGATGCCTTGGTGAAGTTGATCAACAACTACTTCGACGAAGGCGAGTAACACCGCCCCCTTTGTGCAGCATTGCTCCGACAAGGCGCTGTGCAAGACGCAATAAAAAAGGCGCGTCACCCAATCGGGTGACGCGCCTTTTTTTGCGCAGCGATAAGCGTTAGCTACCGGCCACGGTCATCCGCTCGATCAACACCGAGCCAGTACGAATGTTGCTGCGCAGCTCCAGGTCATTACCCACCGCAACGATCTGCTTGAACATGTCGCGCATGTTGCCGGCAATGGTCACTTCCTGGACCGCGAACTGGATTTCGCCGTTCTCGACCCAATAACCGGCCGCGCCACGGGAATAATCGCCGGTGACCATGTTCAGGCCCTGGCCCATCAACTCGGTGACCAGCAAGCCGCGCCCCATGCGGCGTAGCAATGCCGCCTGATCTTCGTCGCCATGGGTGACGAAGAGGTTGTGCACGCCGCCTGCGTTAGCGGTGCTTGGCATGCCGAGCTTACGGCCGGAATAGGTGCCGAGGATGTACGACACCAATTCGCCCTTTTCGACGAACGGCTTGGCATAGGTCGCCAGGCCATCACCGTCGAACGCCGAACTGCCCATGGCGCGCATCAAATGCGGACGTTCATCGATGGTTAGCCATTCCGGGAACAGCTTTTGCCCCAGGGTGCCTTCAAGGAACGACGATTTGCGATACAGGCTGCCGCCGGAAATCGCCGACAGGAAACTGCCGAACAAACCACCGGCCAGCTCCGCCGAAAACAGCACCGGTACTTCGCAAGTCGGCACCGGACGCGCGCCCAGGCGGCTCGCGGCGCGTTGTGCGGCGCGCTGGCCAATGCTCACAGGATCGGCCAGCAAATTGCCCTGACGGTTCACGTCATACCAGTAATCGCGCTGCATCTGCCCGTCGGCCTCGGCGATCATGACGCAGCTCAGGCTGTGACGAGTCGACGCATAGCCGCCGATAAACCCGTGGCTGTTGCCGTAAACCCGGCAGCCTTGATGGGTGCTGAGGGTCGTACCATCAGCATTCTTGATCCGGCTGTCGGCCGCAAACGCCGCCGCTTCACAGGTCAGCGCCTGCTCGATGGCCTGCTCCGGGGTAATGTCCCATTGGTGGAACAGGTCGAAATCCGGCAGATCCCGGGCCATCAACGCGGCATCGGCCAGGCCTGACGCTTCATCTTCCGAGGTGTGCTTGGCGATGGCCAGCGCCGCAGCGACGGTTTCGCGAATGGCTTCCGGGCCACTGGCCGATGTACTGGCCGAGCCTTTGCGCTGACCAACGTACAAGGTGATGCCAAAGCCCTGATCGCGGTTGAATTCGACGGTTTCGACTTCGCGCTGACGCACCGAAGTGGACAGGCCCTGCTCCAGCGACACCGCCACTTCACAGGCACTGGCGCCCTGGCGCTTGGCTTCAGCGATGATCTGCTCGACTTGTTCTTGCAGTGCCGGCAACGCTTGTGGGCCGACGCTTTCAACTGCACTCATGCTGTTCTCCACTCAAATTCTGCTTTCGGCTAGGGCCTTCGAGCGACCGGGCCGGACAAGCGGCCCCCGACTGGTTATCATGGCGGCGTTTCTTTGCGGACGGCCACCATGGTTGATTCTTACGACGACTCCCTCGATACGGGAGAAAAAAGCAAATCCCAGGTCAAACGCGAGCTTCATGCTCTGGTTGACCTCGGCGAGCGCCTTACAACGCTCAAGCCTGACTTGCTGGCAAAACTGCCGCTGACCGACGCTATGCGCCGGGCACTGGCCGATGCGCCCAAGCACACCGCGAATATCGCGCGTAAACGGCACCTTATGTTCATTGGCAAACTGATGCGCGATCAGGACACTGACGCCATTCTGTCCTTGCTCGATCAACTCGATGCCTCCACCCGGCAGTACAACGAACGTTTCCACGGTCTGGAACGCTGGCGCGATCGTTTGATCGCGGGCGACGATGCAGTCCTGGAGAAGTTCGTACTCGACTACCCGGAGGCTGATCGTCAGCAGTTGCGCTCCCTGATCCGTCAGGCCCAGCACGAACTGGCGACCAACAAGCCTCCGGCATCGAGCCGTAAAATCTTCAAATACATCCGTGAGCTGGACGAGACTCAACGCGGCCTGCGTTGATGCTCGAATCGGGTGAGTCGCCAAGCGGCTCACCCGAAGCTCCATCCTGTTTACGATCCTGTGCCACCCACAGTGATCGCATCGATTTTCAGCGTTGGCTGGCCGACACCCACCGGCACCGACTGCCCATCCTTGCCGCATGTCCCCACACCGCTGTCCAGCGCCAGATCATTGCCGACCATCGACACCTTGCTCATGGCTTCCGGGCCGTTGCCGATCAACGTCGCGCCTTTGACCGGGGCGGTAATCTTGCCGTCTTCGATCAAGTACGCCTCGCTGGTGGAGAACACGAACTTGCCGCTGGTGATGTCTACCTGGCCACCACCGAGGTTAGCGCAATAGATGCCGCGCTTTACCGAGGCAATGATTTCCGCCGGGTCGCTTTCGCCCGCCAGCATGTAGGTGTTGGTCATGCGCGGCATCGGCAAGTGCGCGTAGGATTCACGGCGGCCGTTACCGGTGCGGGCAACGCCCATCAGACGTGCATTGAGCTTGTCCTGCATGTAGCCCTTGAGTACGCCGTTCTCGATCAGCGTGGTGCACTCGGTCGGGGTGCCCTCGTCGTCGACGCTCAGGGAGCCGCGACGGCCTGCCAACGTACCGTCATCGACGATGGTGCAGAGCTTGGACGCGACCATCTCGCCCATGCGCCCGCTGTAGGCGGAACTGCCCTTGCGGTTGAAGTCGCCTTCCAGGCCGTGACCGACCGCTTCGTGCAGCAGCACGCCGGACCAGCCCGACCCCAACACCACCGGCAACGTACCGGCCGGCGCCGGAATCGCTTCAAGGTTGACCAGCGCCTGACGCAACGCTTCACGGGCGTACCCCATGGCACGGTCATCGCTGAGGAAATAACGGTAATCGGTCCGACCGCCACCGCCATGACCACCGCGCTCGCGGCGACCGTTCTGCTCGACGATCACGCTGACGTTAAAGCGCACCAACGGCCGTACATCCGCCGCCAGACCGCCATCCGTCGAGGCCACGAGGATTCGCTCCCAGACGCCGGCCATGCTCACGGTCACTTGCTGAATACGCGGGTCGAGGGCGCGCGTCGCGACGTCGATGCGTTTAAGCAACTCGACTTTCTCGGCGCGCGTCATCACTTCCAAAGGATTGTCCGGCCCATATAACTGGGCGACATCAGCCGTGGTGAACGCCTGCACCGTGCCATTTTGCCCGGCGCGCGAGATCGAGCGCGCAGCACGTGCCGCCGCGCCCAAGGCTTCCAGCGTGATCGCATTGCTGTAGGCAAATCCGGTTTTTTCACCCGATTGCGCACGAACGCCGACGCCCTGATCGAGGTTGAAGCTGCCTTCCTTGACGATCCCGTCTTCCAGCGCCCAGGACTCGGAGATCTGTCCCTGGAAATACAGGTCGGCGGCATCGATGCCCGGGCCGGCCAGATCGCCGAGTACACCTTGCAGGCTTTCGATGGTTACGCCGCCGGGCGCCAGGAGGTGTTCACTGACTGAGGACAACAACTCGCTCATATGCTTTACGCCTTAAATTCATCGTTCTGAGGCAGGTCGCTGGGCGCCCTGCGAGAAAAAGCGCCGGTGACTGGACACCGGCATCCGCGCCCTGATGGACGCCTGTTCGCTGCTATCGCGTTCGGCCAGCAGCACGGCCTCGCCTTGATCCTGTTGCGCCAGCACGCGGCCCCAGGGGTCGATGATCGCGGCATGGCCAAAGGTTTCTCGCGGCCCCGGATGCGTCCCACCCTGAGCGGCCGCGAGTATGTAACATTGAGTCTCGATGGCCCGTGCGCGGATCAGCACATCCCAATGCGCAGCGCCGGTTACCGCCGTAAAAGCCGATGGCGCGGTAATCAACTGCGCGCCGCCAGCCCGTAATTCGCTATACAGTTCCGGGAAACGCAGGTCATAACACACCGTCAGGCCAACCCGGCCGACGGGCGTATCGGCTAACACCACGCCGCTGCCATAAGCATAGTCATCGGACTCGCGATAACGCCCCCGATTGTCCGCAACGTCCACGTCGAACAGGTGCAGCTTGTCGTAACGCGCCACGGTCTCACCCTGGTCGTTCACCAACAGCGAGCAGGCATGCACCTTGGCCGTCGGTTGATCCAGCGGCGGCAACGGCAATGTGCCGGCCACTATCCATAACTTGAGGTCGCGGGCGGTCTGTTTCAACCAGGGCAGGATCGGGCCTTCACCCAAGGCCTCGGCGCGACCGATGTCGGCAATGTCGCGACGGCCCATGGCGGCGAAGTTTTCTGGCAGCACCACAAGCTGTGCACCACCGGCTGCTGCCTGCTCGAGCAGATGGCGGGCCCGGGCGAGATTGGCCAGCACATCGCTCTGGCTGACCATTTGAATCACCGCAAAAGACATGGCCTTTTCCTAATCTGGAATCAACACATACCTGTAGGAGCTGTCGAGTGAAACGAGGCTGCGATCTTTTGATCTCGATCCTAAAAAACAAAATCAAAAGATCGCAGCCTCGTTTCACTCGACAGCTCCTACGAGGAACTTACGGCCATGCTACTCCATCGGCCTGAAGCGTGGCGCTGTCAAAAAGGTTTGTCGTAGGTGATTTTCGGCTCTTTCCACGGACCTTTGACCGTGTATTTGACGCTGGCGAAACGTGCCACACGGTCTCCGATCAACTTGTCGATCAGGAACAGCGCGCCGCCAATTGCCGGTGCGCCGACGATCAACGCGGCAATCGGCAGGTTGTTGGTCACCGGCAACGTCACCAGCAACTTGGCATCGATCTGGTCACCGACAAGGTTCAGCGTGCCGTTGAGCTCAACATTGCTTGAAGGACCGGTCATCTGGATGGGCTCCTTGGTCACGTAAACGCCGTTGGTCGCGACCAGCAGGCCTTTGACCCGGTCATAACTCAGGCCTTTGCCAAACAAGTCGGAGAAGTCCAGGCGCAGACGGCGACCGATGGAGTTGAAGTTGAGCAGGCCGAAAACCCGCAGGGCCTGGGCACCGCCCTCGACCTCAACGAACTGGCCTTTGCTCAGCGATGCATCCAGGGTGCCGGAGAAACGCTTGCTCGCCAGCCAGGCCGGGGAGCCCGTCCAGCGACCGTCGACGTCCATACGAAACTCTTCGCTGGTGACGCTCGGCGCAAAACCCCAGCCTTTGAGTACATCGGCAAGGTTCTTGCCGCTGATTCGTCCCTTGAACCAACTGCTGGAGCTCCCCGGAATGCCTTCCCAGCCGCCATTGCCTTGCAACAGAATGCCCTTGAGCCCCAGGTCCAGGGTATTGAGCGCGATGCCTCTGGCGGTCGGACGGATTTTCAGATACCAGGCACCGACCAGGTCTTGCCCCTGAAACAGTTGATTGATGGTTATATCCAGCGCCGGGATCTTCGTCGGGTCTACGGAGGCCAGGGGATCCGGAGAATTTTCGTCGGCCAGCACTTTAGGATCCGGCGCCGGCAAGCGCACCGTTTGCAGATTGATCGCAATCGGCACGCCTTTCGCATCCGGGATGCTCGCGCCGCCCTTGACCTGCTGGCTGTCGAGCTGCAGGGCCCACGCGGCAGGTTTACGGTTCAACTGCACCGACGCCTGATCGAGCGTGGTGCCGATGCCACTCAGCTTGCCAACCTTGAAGTCCGCGCTGCTGAGCAGCTGCTTGGCACTGCCGCCCGGATCCTGGCCGGCGTACTTGTCCACCAGATCTTTCCAGGGACCGACATCCAGTTCCGACAGCACGCCGCGCACCCGAAGGCCTTTGGCGCCAGGCAGGACAGCAGCGCCGCCGCCGAGGAACAACTCACCGCGACCATCGGCAAAATTGCCGGGCGGAGCGGCGAACGTGAAGTTTGCCAACTCGCCATAGTTGACCCAATAGCGCCGCTCCGGTCCCTGCAGGGTCATGCGGAACGTGGTGTCGCGTCCGGCATTGGCAGTCATGCCAAACGGTGCAGGCAAATCGATCGCCACGCCTTTGAGGCTGGAATTGACCATCAACTGGCTGTCAGGCCCGTCGAGGTTCAGTTGCAACTGATACGGGATCAAACCGGACACCGGCAACGGTTGGGTCACGCTCAACCAATCCGTGAGTTTCTTGACCTCTACCTGACCGGAAGCGCTGACACGGGTCTTGATATTACCCGGGCTGCCATCTGCGAAAATCTGCGCAGTAACCGGCCTGTCGAAGGCCCGTGCGGTGATGTTCTGTCCACTCAACCCCTTGGTGCTGTCAAAACGGAAATCACCTTTGAGTTGAGTCAATTCAAGCGAAGGGTTGGCCAGCTTCAGGCGCGCCTTGGCTGTCTTGAAGTCGACGAGAATTTTCGGCTGTTCGCCCTTTACCAAGGGAATATCCAGTTTCAACTTGCCTTGCAGATCGCCCTCGCCTTCCCATCCGGCAAAGGTGTCAGCCGTGCCGATCGGTGCTTCCTGAAGAATCTTCAAGCCATCGCCCAATCCGCCGGCGAACCCGCCGTCGAGGAACAGGTGAACGCTTTCCCCGGCCGGCGCATGGGGAATATTGACGTAGATGTCGCTGACCTGCGTGTCGAGCAACTGGCCCTTGCTGGCCAGGATTCGCACACCACTGTCTTCGACAAACACATCACCGCTGACCTTGCTGACATGTGGCCAACCTGGTTGAAACGCCAGCTCGGCGTCATGCACCTTGAAATACAGGCTGATGCTGCGGGCAGAGTCTTCGGCGCCATGGTTCAGCGAACCCTGATACTGGAAGAAGCCCTGGTCTACCGCACCTTTGAGAATCGCCGTGCGCAGCCATTCGTCCAATGCCGGGCTGAGCATGGTCGGCAGGTATTTGGCGGTGTAGCGACCGTCGCCGTCCACCAGGCCGACCCGCAGGTCCATGTAGTCTTCCTGGGTGTGGTCGAAATGCAGGCGGATCAGGAAGTCACCAGCAATCTTGCCCTCTTCGCCCAGCACCTTCAGATACGGCGCAATCAGGGTGAAGCCTTCTTTATCGAGCTTCCAGGTCAGCCGGGCATTGGCCTGGATGTATTGCCATGGCTTGGCAAAAATCGGGTCCAGGTGCAGAACAAAGTCCTTGCTGTCCATCCGCAGTTCGCCCTGACCGAGGTCGCCGCTGATGCTGCCGCTGACATTTCGCGCCGCCGGAGCTCCGTGATAGGCGTCGAAGCCGACTTGGTCGAGGTTGGCGGCAAAGCTGAACTTGCTGTCGTCGGTGGCATTGGGCCGCAGGTCGATCAACACATTACGTAGCCCACCGGTGACCTTCAGTCGCTCGATCGCGGTGGCAACACCTTCCGGCAGCGGCCCCAAGGCATTCATCAACGGCGTGAGCGGGGTGAGATCGAGGCGGTCGGCTTGCAAGTGCCAGACTTCGTCAGCCTTGTCGGTGGCGATGCTCTGACGCAGTTGCAGGTGCGATTCCCAGCGGCTCTCGCCAATGTTCATGGCCAGGGAATCCAAAGTCACCAGCATGCCTTCGGAGCTGCGCTGGAAATAGCCGTTGAGCGCCAGGTTGTTGATCTGGATCGGCTTGCGTTCGGCGTAAGCGCCCTTGAGCTGTGGCGCATTCAAGCGAATGGCAGCGCTTTGCAGCTCGCCCTTGCCCCAGGTGACCCAGAGTTCGCCACCGGCCTTGATCTCGGAGAAATTCCATTGCCGGGTCAGGCGTCCGGGCAGCCATTTCGACCAGTCGCTTTGCGGCAGGCTCAGGTACGCCTCTGCTTCGCCATCCTTCCATTCGCTTGCGCGAATACGGGTACGCACACTCATGGCCAACGGTTGGCCATCGGGCAGGGTCAAACGGGCATCGAGTCGCTGGCGGGAGGCGCCGGTTTTCAGGTTGAGGCCCACGTAGGTCAACGTCAGCGGCGACTGATCCAGTGGCTGCAAGGTCACCTGGCTGTCGATCACTGACAACTGCGCGACCATTTGCATGCGATTGAGCAACTGCTCCGGGTCGAGCGGCTGGTCCTGCTGCACCGGCAGTCCTTCAAGCGCCCATTGCCCGTCCTGGCCTTCCTTGAGGCTGATCTTCAGGCCATTGAGTTCCAGATGAGCGATTCGCACTTCGCGCGCGAGCAAGCTTTCCCAAACGTCCGGCACTGCACGCACCTGGTCCAGACGCAGGGCATTGGAGCCCTCGCCGACGGTGACGTCGTGCGCCAGGAGGATCGGCGCGAACCCGCTCCAGTTGCCTTCCAGCTTACCGATCTGCAACGGCATGCCCAGGGCGGCGCTGGCTTTGGTTTCGACGTCGGCACGATATTCGGCCACCAGGGGCGTCAACTCCCGGCCGAGGCTGACGTATAACGCCATCAACACCAATGCCAACGCGCACAGGCCAAGACCCCAGCGGGTCAGTGCGGCCAAAATGCGTGTCAGACGTTCCATGTCAGTTGGCTCCCATGGCAAAAATACTGCAAAAAGCTGAGGCCAGCCGTTTTAGTGAGGTTGAAACACAACGATTCAGAGCAGCACCACGTCGTATTGTTCCTGGGAATACATGGTTTCCACCTGAAACCGGATGGTCCGCCCGATAAATCCTTCCAGTTCGGCGACATTGCCCGACTCCTCGTCGAGCAAACGATCGACGACTTTCTGGTTCGCCAATACACGATAGCCTTCCGCTTGATAGGCGCGCGCCTCGCGGAGGATTTCGCGAAAAATTTCGTAGCAGACGGTTTCCGGCGTCTTCAATTTGCCGCGTCCCTGACAGCTGCTGCACGGTTCGCAGAGCACTTGCTCAAGACTTTCGCGGGTGCGCTTGCGGGTCATCTGCACCAGGCCCAACTCGGTGATGCCGATGATGTTGGTCTTGGCGTGATCGCGCTCCAGTTGCTTTTCGAGGGTACGCAAGACCTGACGCTGGTGCTCTTCGTCTTCCATGTCGATGAAGTCGATGATGATGATTCCGCCCAGATTGCGCAGGCGCAGCTGGCGAGCGATGGCGGTCGCGGCTTCGAGGTTGGTCTTGAAGATGGTTTCTTCGAGGTTGCGATGCCCGACGAACGCGCCCGTGTTGACGTCGATGGTGCTCATGGCTTCGGCCGGATCGACCACCAGATAACCGCCGGATTTGAGCGGCACTTTGCGCTCGAGGGCTTTCTGGATTTCGTCTTCAACGCCGTACAGGTCGAAGATCGGTCGTTCGCCCGGGTAATGCTCCAGACGATCAGCGATCTCCGGCATCAGTTCGGCGACGAACTGCGTGGTTTTCTGGAAGGTTTCCCGGGAGTCGATGCGGATCTTTTCGATCTTCGGGCTCACCAGGTCACGCAAGGTGCGCAGCGCCAGACCGAGGTCTTCGTAGATCACACTCGGTGCACTGATGGTCTTGATCTGTTCGTTGATCTGATCCCAGAGACGGCGCAGGTAACGAATGTCCATCAGGATTTCATCGGCACCGGCCCCTTCGGCGGCCGTGCGCAAAATGAAACCGCCCGCTTCCTTGATGCCCTCTTTGTCCACGCAATCGGTGACCACTTGCTTGAGGCGTTCGCGCTCGGCTTCGTCCTCGATCTTCAGCGAAATGCCGACGTGGGCCGTACGTGGCATGTACACCAGGTAACGCGATGGAATTGATAACTGAGTGGTCAGGCGTGCGCCTTTGGAACCGATCGGGTCCTTGGTGACTTGCACCACCAGGCTCTGGCCTTCATGGACCAACGCGCTGATGCTTTCTACCGCGGGCCCTTCACGCAAGGAAATTTCCGAGGCATGAATGAACGCGGCGCGGTCCAGACCGATATCGACGAATGCGGCCTGCATGCCCGGCAACACCCGCACGACCTTGCCTTTATAGATATTGCCGACGATCCCGCGCTTTTGCGTGCGCTCGACGTGGACCTCTTGCAGAACACCGTTTTCAACCACCGCCACGCGCGATTCCATCGGCGTGATGTTGATCAGGATCTCTTCACTCATGGCAGGGTCTCGTTCAGGCATGTTCACGATAATGGCCGCATCTTGTCAGAACGACGCTCAGCGCGCGTTAAGGGTTTGCCAACAGGGTATGCCGAAATGGCCCAGCAGCTCGCAGGTTTCGCACAGCGGCAACCCGACCACAGCCGAGTAGCTGCCATTGAGCCCGGCGACAAACACCGCGCCCAGTCCTTGAATCCCATAGCCGCCGGCCTTGTCACGGGGTTCGCCGCTGGCCCAGTAGGCCGCTGCTTCTTCGCGACTGATGTCGCGAAAGCGCACCAGACTGCGCACTACCCGAGACTCACAACGTTCCCCGTCGAGCACCGCAATGGCGGTCAATACTTCGTGTTCCTGACCGGCCAATAACATAAGCATGGCGCACGCATCGGCTTCGTCCACCGGTTTGCCAAGAATTTTCCCGTTGAGCACCACAGCGGTATCAGCACCCAGTACGCAAAATTCTTCATCAGACACGACCGTGCCGCGCGCTGCTTCGGCCTTGCCACGCGCGAGGCGTTCGACATAAGCCGACGGGGATTCATGTTTAAAAGGGGTTTCATCGATGTCCGCACTGATGACGGAGAACGGCACGCCGATCTGCGTGAGCAGCTCACGCCGACGCGGCGAGCCTGAGGCGAGGTATAACTTCATCAAGACATCTCCCTTGTCTACTGCCAATACGGGCCAATGCCTGACCGAATCAAGTGATTTTGTAGCGTCGACGCAACCCGCGCAAACCGTAGCTGACCCAAGGCCAGAGCAAGGCACTGACCAGTGCCGGCAACACCAGCGCCAGCGTTGGCTGGCGGTTGCCGGTCAAGGCGCTCAACCACAGCTGAACAAGCTGGGCGAGGCCGAAGATCACCAGGATCACCAGGCTTTGTTGCCACATCGGGAACATGCGCAGGCGCTGTTGCAGCGACAGCACCAGAAAGGTGATCAGTGTCAGGATCAATGCGTTCTGGCCAAGCAACGTACCGTAGAGCACGTCTTCAGCCAGGCCCAGGCACCACGCGGTGACCATGCCGACTTTTTGCGGCATGGTCAGCGCCCAGAATGCCAGCAGCAAGGCCAGCCACAAGGGACGCAGGATTTCCATGAACTGTGGCAGCGGCGAAACGCTGAGCAGCATGCCGATGGCGAAGGTCAGCCAGACGATCCAGCCGTTTCGCGATGCAGTCGTACCGACCATTATTCTCGTCCCCCAGTGGAGGCTGGCGCGGAGACAGGCGGCTTGGCAGCAGGCTTCGCGGCAGCGGGTTGAGTCGCAGGCGGCTTGGTGGCCGCCGGCTGCGTGGCGGGAGGCTTGGCGGCCGAGTGTCGAGTGTTCGCGGGCTTGGCCGGGGTTGCGGTAGCCGGTGCAGCTGCCGGAACAGCCGGAGCCGCCACGGGCGCAGCTGCCGGCGTCGGCACCAGCGCAGGCTTCGGTACGGTCGCCGGAATGATCGGCCCGCCGCCGTGTTGATCCAGGGCTTCCTGAGCCTGGGCGGCTTCATTGGCGCGCTCTTCAGCGGTACGACCGTCGCTGAACACCAGCAGCAGGTAACGGCTGCGGTTCAAGGCTGCGGTCGGCACGGCGCGCACGATGGCAAAGGGCTGGCCGGAATCGTGGATCACTTCCTTGACCGTTGCCACCGGGTAACCGGCCGGGAAACGTTGACCCAAGCCTGAGCTGACCAGCAGATCGCCTTCCTTGATGTCCGCCGTGTCGGCCACGTGGCGAAGTTCGAGGCGTTCCGGGTTACCGGTGCCGCTGGCAATCGCGCGCAGCCCGTTGCGGTTTACCTGCACCGGAATGCTGTGAGTCGTGTCGGTCAGCAGCAGCACCCGAGAGGTGTACGGCATCAGTTCAACCACCTGCCCCATCAAGCCACGCGCATCAAGCACGGGCTGACCGAGGATCACACCGTCGCGCTCACCTTTATTGATGATGATGCGATGAGTGAAGGGATTGGGGTCCATGCCGATCAACTCGGCCACTTCGACCTTCTCGTTGACCAGTGCGGAGGAGTTGAGCAACTCGCGCAGCCGAACGTTCTGCTCGGTGAGGGCCGCCAGCTTTTGCATGCGCCCCTGCAACAACAGGTTTTCGGTCTTGAGTTTTTCGTTTTCGGCGACGAGCTCGGTACGGCTGCCAAATTGGCTGGCCACACCCTGCCATAGCCGCTGCGGCAGGTCGGTGATCCAGTAAGACTGCATCAGCACCAGCGACATTTGGCTACGCACTGGCTTGAGCAGTGTGAATCGGGCATCGACCACCATCAGAGCGACCGACAGCACGACCAGCACTAATACGCGCACGCCCAGTGAGGGGCCTTTGGTGAAAAGCGGTTTAATAAGCCGCTCCTCCCAGGCAAATGTTTTCTTTATTCATACGGCATCAAACCGGCCTGGATGCAGAGTGACAGAAGATAAACGCCAACAGGCAGCACTGCAAAGTGCCGCCTGCGCGCTCAACAGCATAGATGCGATCCGGCGACTTACTCGCTGGAAAGCAGGTCCATGGTGTGCTTGTCCATCATCTCCAACGCACGACCACCGCCGCGAGCCACACAGGTCAGCGGGTCTTCGGCGACGATCACCGGCAGACCTGTTTCCTGGGCCAGCAACTTGTCGAGGTCACGCAGCAAGGCGCCACCACCGGTCAGTACCAGGCCACGCTCGGCGATATCGGAAGCCAGTTCCGGAGGCGATTGCTCCAGGGCACTTTTGACCGCCTGAACGATGGTCGCCAGAGACTCTTGCAGAGCTTCCAGCACTTCATTGGAGTTCAGGGTGAAAGCGCGTGGAACGCCTTCGGCCAGGTTACGGCCACGAACGTCGACTTCACGCACTTCGCCGCCCGGGTAGGCCGTACCGATTTCCTGCTTGATGCGCTCGGCAGTGGATTCGCCGATCAGGCTGCCGTAGTTACGGCGCACGTAGGTGATGATCGCTTCGTCGAAGCGATCGCCGCCAACCCGGACGGATTCGGCGTAGACCACACCGTTCAGGGAGATCAGTGCGATTTCAGTGGTACCACCACCGATGTCGACGACCATCGAACCGCGTGCTTCTTCAACCGGCAGGCCGGCACCGATCGCAGCAGCCATTGGCTCTTCGATCAGGAACACTTCACGCGCACCGGCGCCAAGGGCCGATTCACGGATGGCACGACGCTCAACCTGAGTGGATTTGCACGGAACGCAGATCAGCACACGAGGGCTTGGCTGCAGAAAGCTGTTTTCGTGAACCTTGTTGATAAAGTATTGCAGCATCTTTTCGCAGACGCTGAAGTCGGCAATCACGCCATCCTTCATCGGACGAATGGCAGCAATGTTGCCCGGCGTTCGGCCGAGCATGCGCTTGGCTTCGGTGCCGACAGCAACGACACTTTTCTGGTTACCGTGTGTCCGAATAGCCACAACCGATGGCTCATTCAGGACGATACCGCGCTCGCGCACGTAAATAAGGGTGTTGGCAGTGCCCAGGTCAATGGAAAGATCGCTGGAAAACATGCCACGCAGTTTCTTGAACATGGGAAAGGGACCCTAGGCAACGCGTGGGTAAAAAAGTGCGGCAAACTCTAACAACGACAGGGATTTTGGGCAAGGCGCCAATATGTTAAATTGGCCGCTTTTCTGTGCACCAACCCCCACAATCGCGGCCTTATGACCGTAGAAATGCGGTAGTGTTCCGACAATCTAACACACGGACGACGTCCGTTCTGTTTTCCACTGGAGATTCCCATGGCGCTTGAACGCTCCGACGTGGAAAAAATCGCTCATCTGGCCTGCCTTGGCCTTAATGATGCCGATCTTCCACATATTACTTCGGCCCTGAACAGCATTCTCGGGCTGGTCGACGAAATGCAGGCGGTCAATACCGACGGTATCGAGCCGCTCGCCCACCCACTGGAAGCCAGCCAGCGCCTGCGTGCAGACGTCGTGACCGAGACCAATCATCGCGAGGCCTACCAGTCCATCGCACCAGCGGTCGAAAACGGCCTGTACCTGGTTCCGAAAGTCATCGACTAAAGGGAAAGAGCCTGCAATGCATCAAATGACTCTGGCCGAGATCGCCCGCGGTCTCGCCGATAAAAAGTTTTCTTCCGAAGAGCTGACAAAAACCCTGCTGGCGCGTATCGCCCAGCTCGATCCTCAGCTCAACAGCTTCATCACCCTCACCGAAGACCTGGCGCTCCAGCAGGCGAAAGCCGCTGACGCACGCCGCGCCAACGGTGAGAGCGGCGCCCTGCTCGGCGCGCCGATCGCGCACAAAGACCTGTTCTGCACCCAGGGCATCCGCACCAGCTGCGGCTCGAAGATGCTCGACAATTTCAAGGCGCCGTACGACGCCACCGTCGTCGCCAAGCTGGCCGCTGCCGGGGCCGTGACCCTGGGCAAGACCAACATGGACGAATTCGCCATGGGTTCAGCCAACGAGTCGAGCTACTACGGCCCGGTGAAAAACCCGTGGAACCTGGAACACGTTCCGGGCGGTTCGTCCGGCGGTTCGGCGGCAGCGGTTGCCGCGCGCCTGCTGCCAGCGGCCACCGGCACCGATACCGGCGGCTCGATCCGCCAACCGGCTGCACTGACCAACCTCACCGGCCTGAAACCGACGTACGGTCGCGTTTCGCGCTGGGGCATGATCGCCTACGCGTCCAGCCTCGATCAGGGTGGCCCTCTGGCCCGCACCGCCGAAGACTGCGCGATCCTGTTGCAAGGCATGGCCGGTTTCGACCCGCAGGACTCCACCAGCATCGACGAGCCCGTGCCTGATTACAGCGCCAGCCTCAACGGTTCGCTGCAAGGCCTGCGCATCGGCGTGCCGAAGGAATATTTCGGCGCCGGTCTCGACCCACGCATCGCCGACCTGGTCATGGCCAGCGTCGAAGCACTGAAAAAGCTCGGTGCCGTGGTCAAGGAAATCAGCCTGCCGAACATGCAGCACGCGATTCCCGCGTACTACGTGATCGCTCCGGCAGAAGCTTCTTCCAACCTGTCGCGTTTCGACGGCGTGCGTTTCGGCCATCGCTGCGAAAACCCGAAAGACCTGATCGACCTGTACAAACGCTCCCGTGGCGAAGGGTTCGGCCCGGAAGTGCAGCGCCGGATCATGGTCGGCGCCTACGCGCTGTCGGCCGGTTACTACGACGCCTACTACCTTAAGGCCCAGAAGATTCGTCGCCTGATCAAGAACGACTTCATGGCCGCCTTCAATGAGGTCGACATCATCCTCGGCCCAACCACGCCGAACCCGGCCTGGAAGCTTGGCGCCAAGAACAGCGACCCGGTCGCTGCGTACCTGGAAGACGTCTACACCATCACCGCCAACCTCGCCGGCCTGCCGGGCTTGTCTATGCCCGCCGGTTTTGTCGATGGCCTGCCGGTCGGCGTGCAATTGCTCGCCCCGTATTTCCAGGAAGGCCGCTTGCTCAACGTTGCGCATCAGTACCAGTTGAACACTGACTGGCACACTCGCACCCCAACCGGCTTCTGAGGAGAAACACATGCAATGGGAAGTCGTGATCGGGCTGGAGATTCATACCCAGCTCACCACCCGGTCGAAAATCTTTTCCGGTAGTTCCACCACTTTCGGTTCCGAGCCGAACACCCAGGCCAGCCTGGTAGACCTGGGCATGCCCGGCGTTCTGCCGGTGCTGAACCAGGAAGCGGTGCGCATGGCGGTGATGTTCGGCCTGGCTATCGATGCCGAAATCGGCCAGCACAACGTGTTCGCCCGTAAAAACTATTTCTACCCGGACCTGCCCAAGGGCTACCAGATCAGCCAGATGGAGTTGCCGATCGTCGGCAAGGGCCACCTGGACATCGCCATGGAAGACGGCACGATCAAGCGTGTCGGCGTTACCCGTGCGCACTTGGAAGAGGACGCCGGTAAAAGCCTGCACGAAGAATTCAACGGTGCCACCGGCATCGACCTGAACCGTGCCGGCACGCCGCTGCTGGAAATCGTTTCCGAGCCGGACATGCGCAGCGCCAAGGAAGCCGTGGCTTACGTCAAGACGATCCACGCGCTGGTGCGTTACCTGGGCATCTGCGACGGCAACATGGCCGAAGGTTCGCTGCGTTGCGACTGCAACGTGTCGATCCGTCCCAAAGGCCAGGTTGAGTTCGGCACACGCTGCGAGATCAAGAACGTCAACTCGTTCCGCTTCATCGAGAAGGCGATCAACAGTGAAGTTCGCCGTCAGATCGAGCTGATCGAAGATGGCGGCAAAGTGATCCAGCAGACCCGCCTGTACGATCCGAACAAGGACGAAACCCGTCCGATGCGCAGCAAAGAGGAAGCCAACGACTACCGTTACTTCCCCGATCCGGACCTGCTGCCCGTGGTCATCGAAGACTCGTTCCTCAATGAAGTGCGCGCCACCCTGCCGGAATTGCCACCGCAGAAACGCGAGCGCTTCCAGGCGCAGTTCGGCCTGTCGGTCTACGACGCCAGCGTCCTGGCCACCAGCCGCGAGCAAGCCGATTACTTCGAGAAAGTCGTGGGCATCAGCGGCGACGCCAAGCTGGCCGCCAACTGGGTCATGGTTGAACTGGGCAGCCTGCTGAACAAGCAAGGCGTGGAAATCGACCAGTCGCCGGTCTCGGCCGAGCAACTGGGCGGCATGCTGCTGCGCATCAAGGACAACACCATCTCCGGCAAAATCGCCAAAGTGGTGTTTGAAGCGATGGCCAACGGCGAAGGCAACGCGGACGAGATCATCGACAAGCGTGGCTTGAAGCAAGTGACCGACAGTGGCGCGATCTCGGCGGTACTGGACGAAATGCTCGCGGCCAACGCCGAGCAGGTCGAGCAATACCGCGCGGCAGACGAAGCCAAACGCGGCAAAATGTTCGGTTTCTTCGTCGGCCAGGCCATGAAAGCCTCCAAAGGCAAGGCCAACCCGCAACAGGTCAACGAACTGCTCAAAAGCAAGCTCGAAGGCTGATGAAAATGGAGCCAGCATTCATACCTGGCTCTACCCTCTGTGGGAGCGGGCTTGCTCGCGATAGCGGATCGGCATTCAACACTGAGTTGACTGTCGGGGCGCCATCGCGAGCAAGCTCGCTCCCACATTTGTTTTTGGGAGCTTTTGAATGAAGCGTCTGCTCAGTGCCTGCGCCCTGCTCTCCCTGCTGGCCGGTTGCGCCAGCAACGACATCATCGATCCGCACGGCTACGACAAAACCGGCGTGGCTTCATATTACGGCGCCAAACACCAAGGTAAACGCACTGCCAGTGGCGAGCGTTTCAACAAGAATTCCCTGACCGCCGCCCATCGCCAGTTACCGTTCGGCACGCGGGTGAAGGTCACCAATCTGAATAACGACAAGTCCTGCGTGGTCCGCATCAACGATCGCGGGCCGCATGCCCGTGGGCGCCTGATTGACGTGTCACATGAAGCGGCCGAGCGGTTGGGCATGCTCGGTAGTGGCACCGCGCGCGTTCGCGTGCAAGCCCTCGACGATTAGCAGCTGGAGCCCAAACCATTTTCGGACTTGATGATTTACCCCTGATCAGCCTGATTGAATTGTTCGTTGGCCTGCTGTTGCTGATCGCGGGCGCCGAACTGATGGTGCGCGGCGCCGTGCGTCTGGCTGCGCGCCTGCATGTGCGGCCGCTGATCATCGGGCTGACCATCGTCGCCCTTGGCAGCAGCGCGCCGCAAATGGCGGTCAGCCTGCAAGCCACCCTGGCGCAAAACGCCGACATCGCCGTCGGCAGCGTGATTGGCAGCAGCATCTTCAACATCCTGGTCACCCTGGGCCTTTCGGCGCTGATCATTCCGCTACGGGTTTCGCGGCAGCTGGTGCGTCTGGATATTCCGCTGATGATCGGCGCCAGCCTGCTGGTGTTCGTACTGGCCTGGAACAAAGAGCTGGATCGCGTGGACGGCTTGATTCTGTTGGCCGCGCTGGTGTTGTACCTGGGCTTGTTGCTGCGCCAGTCGAGGCATTCGGCTCGCCCGCCCTCCCACCAGGACGAAACACCGAAGGCGCCGTGGGTCAGCAGCGTGCTGATGATCGTCGCCGGACTGGCCATGCTGGTGTATGCCGCTCACTTGTTGCTGGGTGCCGCCGTGGCGGTTGCCACCGATCTGGGGCTGTCGGAGCGCATCATCGGGCTGACCATCGTCGCCATCAGCACTTCACTTCCAGAGCTGGCCACCTCATTGATCGCCGCGTTGCGTGGTCAGCGCGATATTGCCGTGGGCAACGTCATCGGCAGCAATCTGTTCAACCTTCTCGGCGTGCTGGGCCTGACGGCACTCGTCGCACCTTCGCCGCTGTCTGTTTCGCCCAACGCCCTGGATTTTGACTTGCCGGTGATGCTCGGCGTCGCCGTTCTGTGTCTGCCGCTGTTCTACACCGGCTACCGGGTGACCCGAGCCGAAGGCTTGCTGTTTCTGGGGCTGTACCTCGCTTACGGCTTGCACGTGGTGTCATTCACCACCGGCATGCCGCTGGCCGGCAAACTTGAACACCTGATGCTGTTTTTCGTCCTGCCGGCGCTGGTGGCGTACCTGCTGTTTACGTCGCTGCGCGCCTGGCGTCGCCAACACCACAAGAGGGAAATGCCGTGACCGACAACAAAAAGCCTGGCGTTGAAGTCCGCCGCCAAGTCATGGGCGACGCCTTCGTCGACCGCGCACTGGGCAATGCCACCGAGTTCTCCCAGCCGCTGCAGGATTTCGTTAATGAACACGCCTGGGGCAGCGTGTGGAATCGCGAAGGCCTGCCGCTGAAAACCCGCAGCCTGATCACCCTCGCCGCGCTGACCGCGTTGAAGTGCCCGCAGGAATTGAAAGGTCACGTGCGCGGTGCATTGAATAACGGTTGCACCGTGGAAGAGATTCGCGAGGCGTTGCTGCATTGCGCGGTGTATGCCGGTGTGCCGGCGGCGATTGACGCATTTCGGGCGGCGCAGGAAGTGATCGATAGCTATCAGAAGCCGGAGTAACAACCTGGCTTTTGCAGTGACAGTGAGATCGCTATCGCGGGCAAGCCCGCTCCCACAGTGGACTTTGGTGTACATGCAATGTGTGCAACAAAACGGAACCCTGTGGGAGCGGGCTTGCCCGCGATTAGGCCCTGGAGAACACCACAAATTCCGAAGCTAGATCCACCCGCCCCACTGCAACAAAAAGATCCCGAGGTTGGTGGTAATCGCCGCCATCAACGTCGTAATGACAATGATCGCCGCCGCCAACTCATGATTGCCATTGGCCTGACGGGCCATGACAAAACTGGCCGCCGCGGTCGGGCTGCCGAAGTACAGAAACAGAATCCCCAACTCTGCACCGCGAAAACCCCACAACCACGCTCCCAGCGTCGCCAGCACCGGCAAGCCGATCATCTTCACCAGGCTGGAGCTGAGCGCCATCGTGCCGCTCTTGCGCATCGCTGCCAGCGATAACGTGCCACCGATGCAGATCAGCGCCAATGGCAAGGTGGTTTGCGCCAGGTACTGACCGGAGGTTTCCAGCCACCCCGGCAAACCGATCTTGAAATAAGCAAACGGCGCCGCCGCAAACACGCTGATGATCAGCGGATTGACCATCACGCTTTTAAAGATGCTCCACGGGTCGGACTTGATCACCGGGCTGTAGACCGCCAGCACGATGGTTGAGAGCGTGTTGTAAAACAGGATCACCAGCGCCGCGAGAATCGCCCCGAGGGAAATGCCGTAATCGCCGTACATGCTCGCCGCCAGTGCGAGGCCGATGACGCCGTTGTTGCCGCGAAACGCGCCTTGGGTGTAGATCCCGCGGTCTTCGCGCGGGCACTTCCAGATCGCCCAGCCCCAGGCGATGGCAAAACACACCAGCGTTGCGAGCGCGAAGTAGATCAGCAGCGCCGGTTGCAGCGCGGCGTGCAGGTCGGCATGCAGGATGCCCAGAAACAGCAACGCCGGCATGGTGACGTTGAACACCAAGGCCGACGCAGTGTGGATGAAGTTGTCGTTGATCCAGTTGATGCGCTTGAGCAGCACACCCAAAAACAGCATGGCAAACACCGGCGCGGTGATGTTCAGGGTTTCGAGGAAAATTGCCAGCATGCCGGGGGGAACCTTGGGTGGGCGTCGTTAGGGGGCTAATGATAAGCCACCTGAGACATCGGCGTCTGGTAGACCGTCATCGCGGGCAAGCCCGCTCCCACACTTGATCTCCAGTGCTCACGTGATCAGTGTGGGAGCGGGCTTGCCCGCGATGCAGGCGACTCGTTCTTAGGTGATCGGCGCCGGGTTGAACAAGGTGATGTCGTTATGCAGTTTGTGATGCTCGGCCCACGTCTGCTTTTTCCCGCTCGCCACGTCCAGGTAGTAGTGGAACAACTCCCAGCCGAGGTCTTCAATCGACGCCCGTCCGGTGGCAATCCGCCCGGCATCGATGTCGATCAGGTCCGGCCAGCGCTGCGCCAGTTCTGTGCGCGTCGACACCTTCACCACCGGTGCCATCGCCAGGCCATACGGCGTGCCGCGCCCGGTAGTGAACACATGCAGGTTCATCCCGGCCGCCAGTTGCAACGTTCCGCAGACAAAATCACTGGCCGGGGTCGCGCAGAAAATCAGCCCTTTGCGCTTGAAGCGTTCGCCAGGGCCAAGCACGCCGTTGATCGCGCTGCTGCCGGATTTGACGATCGAGCCCAAGGACTTCTCGACAATGTTCGACAACCCGCCTTTCTTGTTCCCCGGCGTGGTGTTGGCGCTGCGATCCGCTTCGCCCTTGGCCAGGTAACGGTCGTACCAGTCCATTTCCCGCACCAGTTCCTCGGCGACTTCCTTGGTTTCGGCGCGGGACGTCAGCAGGTAAATCGCGTCACGCACTTCGGTGACTTCGGAAAACATCACCGTCGCACCGGCCCGCAGCAGCAAGTCCGAGGCATAGCCCAACGCCGGGTTGGCGGTGATGCCTGAGAAAGCATCGCTGCCGCCGCACTGCATGCCCAGAATCAACTCGGACGCCGGCACGGTTTCCCGGCGACGTTGATCGAGTTTCTTCAAACGGACCTCGGCCAACGCCATGATCTGCTCGATCATTTCGGTGAAACCGTGACTGGAATCCTGCAAGCGATACAACCACGGATCGCTCAGGTCCACCGAGCTGTCGTTCTCGTGCATCACCTGCCCGGCCTGCAATTTCTCGCAACCAAGGCTGATGACCAACGCTTCGCCACCCAGGTTCGGGTTGCGCGCCAGGTTGCGCACGGTACGGATCGGGATGTAGGCGTCGGTGGCGGTGATGGCCACGCCACAACCGTAACTGTGGGTCAGCGCCACCACGTCATCGACGTTCGGATAAAGCGGCAACAACTCGTCCTTGATGCGCTTGACCGCATGGTCGAGCACACCGGTCACGCACTGAACGGTCGTGGTGATCCCCAGAATGTTGCGTGTGCCGACGGTGCCGTCAGCATTGCGATAACCCTCGAACGTGAAGCCTTCCAGCGGTTCCTGCGCGTTCGGTACATCGGTGGACAGCGGCAGGCTGTCCAGCGGTGGCGCGGTGGGCATGCGCAGTTGATCTTCCTTGACCCAGCTGCCGCGTGGAATCGGCTGCAACGCATAGCCGATGGTCTGCCCGTAACGAATGACCTGGCCACCCTCCGGAATGTCTTCCAGGGTGACTTTGTGGCTCTGCGGCACGAAGTCCACCGTCACCAGGCCATCGGGAAACTCGGTGCCGGCCGGCACGCCCTGGTCATTGACCACGATCACGACATTGTCCCGCTCGTGCAGGCGGATGTAGCGCGGCGAGTCGGAATGTTCAATCAACTGCATGACGCCGCTCCTCAGGAATGCGCTTGAGATAATTTGTTGTTGGTTTCAGGGCCGCTGACTGGCGGCTCTTTGAGCACCACACGTTTGATCGGACCGACGATCACCAGGTAGCTGAACACTGCGACCAGTGCGTTGCAACCGACAAACACCAAGGCCCATTTGAACGAACCGGTGGAGCTGATGATGTAGCCGATCACGATCGGCGTGGTGATGGACGCGATGTTGCCGAACATGTTGAACAGGCCGCCACTCAAACCGGCAATCTGTTTTGGCGAGGTGTCGGACACCACGGCCCAGCCCAGTGCGCCAACGCCTTTACCGAAGAAGGCCAGGGCCATGAAGCCGACCACCATCCATTCGATATCGACATAGTTGCAGGCCACGATGCTGCTGGAAACCAGCAAACCGGCAATGATCGGCGCCTTGCGGGCGAAGGTCAGGGAATGGCCCTTGCGCAGGAGGTAGTCGGAAATCACCCCGCCGAGCACGCCACCGATAAAGCCGCAGATGGCCGGCAACGAAGCGATGAAACCTGCCTTGAGGATGGTCATGCCGCGTTCCTGCACCAGGTACACCGGGAACCAGGTCAGGAAGAAGTAGGTGATGCCGTTGATGCAGTATTGGCCCAGGTAAACGCCGAGCATCATGCGGTTGGTCAGCAACTGGCGGATGTAGTCCCATTTCGGCCCGTCGACTTTCTTGCCTTTGCCTTTGTCCTGGTCCATGTCGACCATGCCGCCGTTGTCGGCGATGTGCTTGAACTCGGCTTCGTTGATCATCGGGTGCTGACGCGGGCTGTGGATAACTTTCAGCCAGATCAGCGAGAACACGATGCCAATCCCGCCCATCACCACAAACACGTGCTGCCAGCCGAAGCTGTAGACGATCCAGCCCATCAGCGGCGCGAACAGTACGGTGGCAAAGTATTGTGCCGAGTTGAAGATCGCCGACGCAGTGCCGCGTTCAGCCGTCGGGAACCAGGCTGCCACGATGCGCGCGTTACCGGGAAAGGATGGCGCTTCGGCCAGGCCCACCAGGAAGCGCAGCATGAACAGCGCAACGATTGCCGTGGACATGCCGAACTCACCGACATAACCCTGCAGCACGGTAAACAGCGACCAGGTGAAGATGCTCAGTGCGTAGACTTTTTTCGAACCGAATCGGTCCAGCAGCCAGCCACCGGGAATTTGCCCGGCCACGTAGGCCCAACCGAATGCAGAGAAGATATAACCGAGAGTGACCGCGTCGATGCCGAGGTCTTTTTGCAGGCTGGAGCCCGCGATGGCGATGGTGGCCCGGTCGGCGTAGTTGATCGTGGTCACCAGGAAAAGCATGAGCAGAATCAAATAGCGGACGTGGGTCGGCTTGGTCGCTTGCATGTAGGTGTACTCCCACTGATTATTTTTATGCGCGGGTGAAACGGGTGTTTCCTGTAGGAGCTGACGAGTGAAACGAGGCTGCGATCCTTTGATCTTTAAAAGCAAAGATCGCAGCCTCGTTTCACTCGTCAGCTCCTACAGGGGGACGGTATCGGGGGATACCGCGATGTGTCAGGAGCCGATGTAGCTGGTCTTCACGACCGTGTAGAACTCTTGCGCATAGCGACCTTGCTCACGGGAGCCATAGGATGAACCTTTACGCCCACCGAATGGAACGTGGTAATCCACGCCCGCCGTCGGCAGATTGACCATCACCATCCCGGCCTGGGAGTGGCGTTTGAAGTGGTTGGCGTACTTCAGCGACGTGGTGGCGATACCCGCCGACAAACCGAATTCGGTGTCGTTGGCCATGGCCAGTGCAGCGTCGTAATCCGCCACGCGAACCACGTTGGCCACCGGGCCGAAGATCTCTTCGCGGCTGATGCGCATCGCGGCTTCGCTGTCGGCAAACAGCGTCGGCGCGAGGTAGTAGCCTTCGGTGTCGCACGTCACCAGACCACCGCCGCTGACCAGACGCGCACCTTCGGACTGGCCGATGTCGATGTACTTCATGTCTTGTTCAAGCTGAGCCTGGGAAACCACCGGACCGATGTCGGTGCCGGATTTCAGGGCGTGGCCGACCTTGATCGACTTCATGCGCTCGGCCATGGCTTCGACGAATTTGTCGTGGATGCCGGCGGTGACGATAAAACGACTCGAAGCCGTGCAGCGCTGACCGGTGGAGTAGAACGCACTCTGCACCGACAACTCGACCGCTTGTTTGAGGTCGGCGTCGTCGAGAACGATCTGCGGATTCTTGCCCCCCATTTCCAGCTGAACCTTGGCCTGGCGCGAGACGCAACTGACCGCGATCTGACGTCCGACACCGACGGAACCGGTGAAGCTGATGCCATCGACTTTCGGGCTTTGCACCAGCGCATCGCCAACCACTCGACCGCTGCCCATCACCAGGTTGAACACGCCGGCCGGGAAGCCTGCGCGGGAGATGATTTCGGCCAGTGCCCACGCGCAACCTGGCACCAGATCGGCCGGTTTGAGCACGACGCAGTTACCGTAGGCCAGGGCTGGAGCGATTTTCCACGCTGGGATCGCAATCGGGAAGTTCCAAGGCGTGATCAGACCGACCACACCCAGCGCTTCGCGGGTGACTTCAACGTTAACGCCCGGGCGCACCGACGGCAGGTAATCACCGGACAGACGCAGGGTTTCACCGGCGAAGAATTTGAAAATGTTGCCGGCGCGGGTCACTTCGCCAATGGCTTCCGGCAGGGTCTTGCCCTCTTCCCGGGCCAGTAGCGTGCCGAGCTCTTCACGACGGGCGAGGATTTCAGTGCCGACTTTATCCAGCGAGTCATGGCGAGCCTGAATACCCGAAGTCGACCAGGCCGGGAACGCGGCGCGAGCGGCGTCGATGGCCGCATGGACCTGGGCCAGATCGGCCTTGGCGTAGTTGCCGATGGTGTCGGTCAGTTCGGACGGGTTGATGTTGGCGCAGTAATCGCTGCCTGCCACCCACTCACCGTTGATGTAGTTATCAAAACGCTTTGAATCTGCCACGGAATGTTCTCCTCACGCAAAAAGCCGCTGATCACTCAGCGGCCTTGTTTAATCGGGTGTGTTACTGCGCACCTTGCTTGTCGATCAGCGCGGCGAGCATTTCGTACTCTTCGCCGGTCAGGTCGGTCAGCGGCGCACGCACAGGGCCTGCGTCATAGCCAGCAATTTTTGCCCCGGCCTTGACGATGCTCACTGCGTAACCGGCCTTGCGGTTACGGATGTCCAGGTACGGCAGGAAGAAGTCGTCGATGATCTTGCCAACGGTGGCGTGATCGTCGCGAGCAATCGCGTGGTAGAAATCCATCGCGGTTTTCGGGATGAAGTTGAACACCGCCGAGGAGTAAACCGGCACGCCCAGGGCCTTGTAGGCAGCGGCGTACACTTCAGCGGTCGGCAGACCACCCAGGTAGCTGAAGCGATCACCGAGGCGGCGACGGATCGAAACCATCAACTCGATATCACCCAGGCCATCCTTGTAACCGATCAGGTTCGGGCAGCGCTCAGCCAGACGTTCCAGCAGCGGAGCAGTCAGGCGGCAGACGTTGCGGTTGTAAACCACCACGCCGATTTTTACCGATTTGCACACGGCTTCAACGTGGGCGGCAACGCCATCCTGGCTGGCTTCGGTCAGGTAGTGCGGCAGCAACAACAGGCCTTTGGCGCCCAGACGCTCGGCTTCCTGGGCGTATTCGATGGCTTGACGTGTCGAACCACCTACACCGGCCAGGATCGGCACGCTGGTTTCGCAGGTGTCGACCGCAGTCTTGATGATTTCCGAATATTCGCTGGCCGCCAGAGAGAAGAACTCACCGGTGCCGCCCGCGGCGAACAACGCCGTGGCGCCGTATGGGGCCAGCCATTCGAGACGCTTGATGTAACCAGCGCGATGGAAATCGCCCTGGGCATTGAAATCGGTGACCGGGAAAGACAGCAGGCCGGAAGAGAGGATGGACTTCAGTTCTTGTGGATTCATTATTCGAACACCCTAGGTAGCGACGTATGTTTGTGTGAGAAACCGTTCAGCTTTCGCCGAGTTGTAGGTCATCGTACAACTTAAATAATAACCGTCAACTGCATTTCATCGCGAACCTCACATTTTGAGTCGGAAAGGTATTTTCTTGACGTAGGAAATTTCTCTTCTATGATTCGAATAACTGTATATACATACAGCTAAATTGAATCTATACCTACGACATATCAAGGAGCTAGAAATGTCAGGTCTACACACACAACCGCAGGAAAATCCCAAGCAGGTCATCGTGAACCTGGATGATCTTTTTACCGAACAGGGCGTCGCCATCGCCGATGGCGATTCGCTGGTTTTGCATCTCGGTGAACACAACGACGCACCTCAGACTTCCAGCACGCCACCCGGCAAGGCCTTGAAAAACAGGCCGCAATTGCGGTTCGAGGGCGGCGAACACACGGCCATCGGTGACAGCACCCTGCTGCGTTTCATCAAGGACGCGCCTGCTGTCCCCGCTTCTCAGGTTGAACTGCATTTACCGAATGGGCTGGCGCTGACCTACGGCCAGATCGTTGCACTGAGCGCTGATTTTTATGGCATTCCCGATCAACCCGTCAGCGAAGGCGTCAGTGCTGCCGAGCGTATCCAGCGATTCAACAACGCCTTCAACTCGCTGGCCGTGCTGCCTGCATCCAATGCCGAGGCCAAGTTGATTCTTGGCGTCATGCAGAAGGAAATCGCCGCGGTTAAACAGGCGATCAAGGACGGCAAACAACCTCACGAAGCCTACGACGCGCTTGGTGATACGTTGTCCGAAGAGTGGAACCGGATCACTGGCGGTGGCAGTTTCGTCTCGGCACTGTTTCCGTTGGGGCGTTACCTGAAACTGGCCGCCAACAACGCCGACCACTTTGGCGAATGGGCGCTTTTGGCCTATATCGCCGGTCATGCGGCAGCCCTGCAACAAGCGGTGAAAGCGCACAACAGCGGCGATGAAAAGCAACTGGAACTGGCCTACGCGATGAACGCGTTTGCCGACCACTACCTGACCGACCTGTTTTCCGCCGGTCACTTACGCGTGCCCCGCAAGCAGCTGGCAGCGGTGGTCACACCGAGTGACCTGGGCTCGTTGATTACCCGCTTCATGCACGACGAAGACAGCAAGTTCGGCCTCAATGTGCGCAACGGCAACGGTGCGCAATGGCGCGCGTATGGCGACAAACGCTACTTCGACGACCTCTCCAACGCCAATCGCATCCAGGTGAATCAAGCGGTTCAGGTGTCGGCGGATGAAGTGTTTGCGGCATATCTCAGCGGCGTTGCACCGTCGCCCGGCAGTTTCGGCGCGCTGAAGCATCTGCCGGATTTGCAGGCAGTGCTGAACCTGGCGGGCAATTTTTCACCGCTGTTCAGGATGGAGGGCAACAAGGTGTTGCGCAGAAAGGACGTCAACAACTTGAACGACACCGCTACCGTCGATGACTGGTGGGGCTGGAGCACTTACTTGCTGCTCAAGGACTACAAACCAACGGGCAATGTGGCCTGATAAGGAGATCAATGATGACAATTAAATTGAAACTGGAATTGGCTTCGGGGCAATCGATGAAGGGGGCGCCGTTGGAGTTGTTGGCCAAGGGAGTGGCGATTGCCCGGGCGGTGGTTGATGAGCATGGGCAGGTGGCATTCGATGCCAAGGCCGGGGCTTCCGAGTGGGCCGTGAGGGTGGATCGTTCGATTCTCAGTACCAGCTGATCCGCCGCACCTGATCGTTCCCACGCTCTGCGTGGGAATGCAGCCAGGGACGCTCTGCGTCCTAAAGCGTGACGCGGAGCGTCACAAGAGGCATTCCCACGCAGAGCGTGGGAACGATCTCACCTGTCAGGCAGGCAATTACCCGCGCTGCGCCTCAGCCTCTTCATGCGCATGGCGCAGTCGTTCGCGGCTGTTGGTCAGGTGCAAACGCATCGCCGCTCGCGCCGCATCCGAATCCTGGCGCGCAATGGCGTCGTAAATCTCTTCGTGCTCACGGCTCAGGCGATTCATGTAGTGCTGCTGGTCATCATGGGCCAGGCGCGCGGAATTGAGGCGGGTGCGCGGAATAATGCTGGTGCCCAAGTGGGTCATGATGTCGGTGAAGTAGCGATTACCGGTCGACAGGGCGATTTGCAGGTGAAACTGGAAATCCGACGCCACGGCATCACTGGCATGGGAAACGCTTTCGTTCAATGCGTCCAGAGCCGCTCGCATCAATGCCAACTGCTCGGGGCTGCGACGTTGTGCGGCAAGGCCGGCGGATTCCACTTCCAGGCTGATGCGCAGCTCCAGAATCGCCAGCACGTCACGCAGCGTGACCACGGTGGCCGGGTCGATACGAAAACCGCTCGGGCTCGGTGTGTCGAGCACGAAGGTGCCGATGCCGTGGCGGGTTTCCACCTGTCCGGCGGCCTGCAAGCGGGAAATCGCCTCGCGAACCACGGTGCGGCTGACGCCATGGGCATCCATGATTGCCGACTCGGTGGGCAATTTATCGCCACGTTTGAGGTGGCCGTCGCGGATCTGCTCGGACAGCACCGTCACCAATTCCTGTGCGAGGCTGCGGCGCTTGCGAGGGAGGCGAGGTGCGTCGATCGGGTTTTCCATGGTGAACGTCTTTCTCGAAAAATTCGGCTGAAACCGCATCATAGCTCAACACGGTTGTACGATCACCCGCGATCAAATCGCCTGATCACTGAAACCTTGTAGGAGCTGTCGAGTGAAACGAGGCTGCGATCTTTTGATCTTGCTCTGTTGAAAAACAACATCAAAAGATCGCAGCCTCGTTTCACTCGACCGCTCCTACTTTGGCGGTGGTGTTTATGCGGTCACGGCCTGGTCCACCAAATGCCCGTTTTCAATGCGCACATGCCGTGGGTGGAAGCGTTTCAGACTGCTGCGATGCCCGACGCTGACGATACTCAGCCCCGGAATCTCATCGATCAAGGCTTGATACAGCGACCCTTCATCCTCTTCGTCCATCGCCGAGGTGGCTTCGTCCATGTACAGCCACTTCGGTGCAAACAGCAGCGCGCGGGCGAAGGCCAACCGTTGCTGCTCGCCCGGCGACAACATGCGCTGCCAGTGATTGGCTTCGTCCAGACGCGCGACGAGGTGCGGCAAACGGCAGGTTTCCAGCACATGCACGTAACGCTCATGCGGATACGTATCGCCGGCCTGTGGATAACTCAGCGCTTCGCGGAGCGTACCAATGGGCAGATAGGGCTTTTGCGGCAGGAACAGATAACGCGAGGTCGGCAGACGAATACTGCCGTGACCGGCGGGCCACAGATGCCCCATCGCCCGGAGCAAGGTCGATTTGCCGCTGCCGGAACGGCCGCTGAGCATGACGCGCTCGCCCTCCTCCACCGTCATCTCGGCGTTGGTCAGCAGGTGACGACCGTCAGCCAGATCAAGACCGAGGTTGTGCACGCGCAATGCCGTACCCACGTTCTGCACGTCGATGGCTGGCGCACGCTCTTCGTTGTCAGTCATGGCCTGGCGGAAGCTCAGCAGACGATCACAGGTGGCGCGCCACTCGGCGAGGTCCTGGTACGCACTGATGAACCAGCTGAAGTTCTCTTGCACATTGCCGAACGCGGAGTTGATTTGCATCAGCTCACCGAGCTCGATCTTGCCGGCAAAGTAACGCGGCGCCGCGACCATGAACGGGAAGATGATTGCGATCTGAGCATAACCGGACGTGAAGAAAGTCAGGCGCTTGGACACTTTCATGATGTCCCAGAAGTTATGCCAGACCAGACCGAAGCGACTGCTCAGTCGGCGGTTCTCGTTGGGCTCGCCGTTGTACAACGCGATGCTCTCGGCATTCTCGCGGACCCGCACCATGGAGAAACGCAGGTCGGCTTCGAAACGTTGTTGGTTGTTGTTGAGGCCGATCAAACGACGACCGATCACATGCGTCAGCCAGCTGCCGACGGCGGCGTAAACCAGTGCGCACCAAAACATGTAGCCGGGGATCGTGAAGCCAAACACTTCGATGCTGCCTGATACGCCCCACAAAATGATCGAAAACGACACCAGGCTGACGATGTTCCGTATCAGCCCAAGGCCCAGGCCCAAGGTGTTGGTGGTGAATTTATTGAGGTCTTCGGAAATCCGCTGGTCCGGGTTATCGGTATAGCCGCCCTGCTCCAGCTGGTAATAATTCTTGCTGCCCAGCCAACGGGCAAAGTGTTTTTCGGTGAGCCAGGCTCGCCAGCGAATGGTCAGCATCTGAGTCAGATAGAGCCGGTACACCGCCCCCAGGATCGCCACCGCCGCAATGCCGCAGAAATACAGAATCAACTGCCAGAAGGCGGCTTCGTCCTTCTTTTGCAGGGCGTTATAGAAGTCTTTGTACCAACTGTTGATCCACACCGAAATCGCCACGCTGAACAGCGACAGCGCAATCACGGCAATGAGCAACGTCCAGGCCTTGCCCTTCTCTTCGCTGCGCCAGTAAGGCGTGGTCATCGCCCAGACTTTGCGAAAAAACTGCCCGCGCACAGCATCGTTGACCGCGGAATATTCAGCGTTCTGATTCATGGATAAGGCTCAATAAAGAAAAGAACACACACGAACCGATCATAAATGATCGGTTCGGGTTACTGCGAGCGCAGGCGATGATCGTTCAGCGCCCGTTCAGCGGCGCACCGGACGCTTTTGCAGTTTGCGCTGCAGCGTGCGGCGATGCATGCCCAAGGCGCGGGCAGTGGCGGAGATGTTGCCTTCGTGCTCGGTCAACACGCGCTGGATGTGTTCCCACTGCAGGCGGTCCACGGACATCGGGTTTTCCGGCACCAGGGTGTCGAGGTCGGCATGCTCGGAGAGCAGCGCAGCCAGCACGTCGTCGGCGTCTGCCGGTTTGCACAGGTAATTGCAGGCGCCGCGCTTGATTGCCTCGACGGCGGTGGCGATGCTGGAGTAACCGGTGAGGATCACCACGCGCATTTCCGGGTCGAGTTCGAGCAGTTTGGGCAGCAGCACCAGACCCGAGTCGCCGTCCATTTTCAGGTCCAGCGCGGCATAATCCGGGATGTCGGCCTGGGCAATGGTCAGGCCTTCTTCGGCGGAACCGGCGGTGCTGACGCGAAAACCACGACGGGCCATGGCGCGGGCCATTACGCGGGTGAAGGTTGCATCGTCGTCCACCAGCAGCAAATGCGGCAGTTCTTCGCCTTCAACTTGGATCTCGTCACTCATGTTCGTCTCCTCGGGCGACACGGGGCAGGCGCAGCTCGGTGAGCGTGCCGCCTTCCTCATGACTGTAGAGTTTCACTGAGCCGCCGGCGCGTGTCACGCTGGCCTTGCTCAAAAACAGGCCCAGGCCGAAACCTTTGCCCTTGGTGGTAAAAAACGGTTTGCCGATCTGTTCGGCAATGGCCAGCGGCACACCAGCGCCGTGGTCCCGAATGCTGATGGTCAAGTCTTCGGCATTCCAGTCCAGCGTCACTTGCAGCCCTTCGGGGCATGCATCGGCGGCGTTGTTGAGCAAATTCAGCAGAGCTTGCGTCAGGTCTGGCGGCGGAGCCATGCGCGGCACGGCGCCCTGGCCCAGGCGCTGGAAGCGGTAGCTGGCTTCCGGGCGCATCAGGTGCCAGCGGTTCAGCGCCTCATCTAGCCAGTCGGTGACATCCTGCATTTCCACCGCCAGGCGGCGATTGGCTTCGGCGGCTCGGACCAGTTGTTGCAAAGTCTCTTTGCACAACTTGACCTGATCCTGCAGCACACTCAAATCGTCCTGCAATAGCGGGTCTGGATGGTCCTGACGCATTTCCTTGAGCAGCACGCTCATGGTCGCCAGCGGCGTGCCCAGTTCATGGGCGGCGCCGGCAGCCTGGGTCGCAACGGCCAGCAACTGTTGGTCGCGCAGGCCTTCTTCACGACGAATGGCGCGCAGCTCTTCCTGACGACGCAGCTCTTCGGCCATGCGCGCGGCAAAGAAGGTGATGACGGCTGCCGCAAGGGCAAAGCTCAGCCACATGCCGTAGATCTGCAGGTTTTCCCGGGCGATAGGGAACGTTTCCAGCGGATAGAACCGCGCCAGCAGCAAGGTATAAAGCGCCAGGGCGATACCGGACAGAATCACCGAATAGCGCCACGGCAACGTCACGGCGGCGATGGTCAGCGGCACCAGGTAATAAGAGACGAACGGGTTGGTCGAGCCACCGGAGAAATACAGCAAGGCGCTGTGGATAAACAGATCGCAGGCCAGTTGCAGGGCATATTCAAGCTCGGTCACCGGCCACGAAGTGCGCAGGCGAACAGCCGTGAATGCGCACAGCAGCATCGAGCAGCCGAGGGTCATCGCCAATTGCACCCACGGCAACGGCAGCAGATCGAACCAGTAGGCCAGGCCCACGGAGCCGGCTTGAGCGGCGAGCACCAATGTGCGGATGATCGTCAGCCGCCAGAGGTTCTGGCGAGTTGCGGAAGTGATTTGTACGGGGGCGAGCATGAGCTCTCCTGATGAGCGCTCCAGGCGGATCGCACGGAGTATAACCAAGCACGGGGGCTGGCAGGCAAAAGTGCGGCAAACAGCCACATGGCAAAAAGGGTTGTGGCGTCTATAAGGCCCCCATCGCGGGCAAGCCCGCTCCCACAGGTTCACCGCCGTACTTGTGGGAGCGGGCTTGCCCGCGATGGGTCGCGAAGCGCCCACCTGCCTTTCATCTGTATAGAAGTTGTAACTGTGCGAACCGGATCATTACCGCTAGAGTCAGATGGTTTCACGCAGGCTCGGACTTTAACCCCTGCGCATCGCCCAAGGAGTTTTCATGCACAGTTTCCGCCGCAGCGCCGCCCTTCTTGCCCTCAGTGCCGGCACCGTCGCCAGCCTCCCGGCCCTGGCCGCCGACGAGCTTCATTACAACCAGATTTCCCTGCGCGCCGAAGTCAGTCAGGAAGTGCCCCGCGACCTGATGATCGTGACGCTCTACACCGAAGAACAAAACACCGACCCGGCCAAACTCGCCGCCGACGTCAGCACCACCATGAACAAGGCGCTGGCCCAGGCCAAAGAGGTCAAGGAAATCACCCTGCGCCAGGGCAGCCGCAACAGCTACCCGATCTACGACACCAAGGGCCAGAAAATCACCGGCTGGCGTGAACGCGCCGAACTGCGCCTGGAAAGCTCGGACTTCGCCGCCCTGTCCAAGCTGACCGGCGAACTGCTGACCGACCTGAAAATGGGCGGCATGGACTTCGCCATCGCCACACCAACACGCAAAGCCAGCGAAGACGCGCTGCTCAAAGACGCCGTCACCGCCTTCAAGGCCCGCGCCCAACTGGCGACTGACGCGCTGGGCGGCAAGAGTTACAAAATCGTCAACCTGAACCTCAACAGCAACGGCTATCCACAGCCCTACATGCGCGGCCCGATGATGATGAAAGCGGCGAGCATGGACAGCGCGCCAGTGACGCCAGAAGTTGAGGCGGGCACGAGTCAGGTCAGCATGACGGCGGACGGCGCGATTGAAGTGTTGATGCCTTGATTGGCTGATCCGTCTACAAAAACGGCGATCACCGAAGTGATCGCCGTTTTTTATTGCCTGCCAAAAGCCCGACTGAAGCAGCAAGTGCTGTTGAGTCCGACGCCATCGATGAACGATAACGTGGTCTTTGATCAGCTCTGCGGATCGACGTTATCCAGCGCCCGATTCACCGCCAACTCCGCGAGCATGATGATCTGCTGAATCGCCAACACCGTATTGCGTTGCGGGCCGATCAGGCTAGTCGCGAAATCACTGGCCATGACACTCGCGGAAGCCAGGGACTCGCAGGCTTGGGCCAACAGGCTTTCGGTGTCCATGTTCGGCGCGACCAGGAACATGGTGCTGGGACGACGGGGGGTGGCCGTGTATTGATTCGGGGGATCGAGGTAGTAGTCGAGGGCGCGTTTTATGGCTTCGCGGTCTTTGATGAGCGCTTCAGCTTCGGTGGCGTCGGCATTCGGGTTGGTTTTATTGAGGTTTGAATCGGAATTATCGTTGTCCATTTGCAGCTCCTGATCTTAATTGGAGCCATCACTTGCCGTTATGGTCGTGAGGGCCTTCGCCCTACCGAATTCAGGTTTCCACTCCTGGTCGCTGAAATCGCAGCGACAGCCAGAGATTAGAGACATCGCGTCCTACCCGGCAACCTGAAAAAAGCGTGGGAAAGCTCTGTGTTTTTTACACATCGTTCAACACAAGAAATCGGGCCAACGGAAAGAAGTTGGTCGATTTTAGGCTGCCGAGGTCAAGATCAAGATCAAGATCAAAAGATCGCAGCCTCGTTGCACTCGACAGCTCCTACAGTAAAAATCGAGGCGTACCGCCCGCTCCTCACCACTCAACAGGCCGAGCGGTAGCTCGCCTGCAGCTTTTGATCTTGATCCACCCGCCCCTTCGGAAGGCTGAGTGGAGGCGTTCATCTGGGGGGCAGGCGCGCAGCGCCGTGCGGCGGAGCCGCACACATCGAGAGGAGGTCGTCGCGAAGCAGACCGGAGGCGATGCCCCCAGATGAATGCCGGAACGAAGGAACACCGAGCCTTAGCGAGGGGCCGGACGCCGGGGCGAAGACCTTTGCTTCCTTTGGGGCGTCTGCCAAAGGGAGTCGCCGTAAGGGCGAAACCATAAGCCGCCGTTACCGCAGCAACGGATATGTACACAAAACACCACAATCACCAAAGGTTGCACCCGGCGGTACTACCTAAACACCCAAGCCCCACAACCAAACCCGAAATCCAAACCAGATGCCCACTGACCAACAGTAACGAAACAATCTGCCCGCCCAGACACAACAACCCCTTAAACAACAAACACCTACCCACCAAACAAGAACTCAATCTCATTCCCCCCCGCGATCCCCACAATGACGGGTATAAATAAGTAACACCGCGCCCCAACTGAGTGCGCAAAACCTCCAGATCGCCCCGCCGGGGTGCGCCCAATGCACCGAAAAAAACCCGCGCAAACGGTCAAATGAACATGAATTTATACATATGCGACATTAAGGTACGTTCGTGCCACTGTTTAACGCCTGTGGTCGCCCGGGATCTTGCAATGGGTACGGCCCCTGCATTAGTATCCGCAGGCACGACTCACGAGGTCGTCCTCTAATTCCAAAAATGACAACAAATCATGAGGCCAACATGCTTAAACACGCGGTCATTCCGTTTTTAGTCGGCGCAAGCTTGTTAGCTAGCGCACCATTCGCCCAAGCAGCGACTAACCTGGTGTTCTGCTCCGAAGGGAGCCCGGCCGGTTTCGATCCAGGTCAGTACACCACCGGAACCGACTTCGACGCCTCTGCAGAAACCATGTTCAACCGTTTGACCCAGTTCGAACGTGGCGGCACCGCTGTCATTCCTGGTCTGGCGACCAGCTGGGACATTTCCCCGGATGGCCTGACGTACACTTTCCACCTGCGTCAAGGCGTCAAGTTCCACACCACCCCGTACTTCAAGCCTACTCGTGAGTTCAACGCCGACGACGTGCTGTTCACCTTTAATCGAATGATTAACAAGGATGACCCGTTCCGTAAGGCGTACCCGACCGAATTCCCGTACTTCACCGACATGGGGATGGATACCAACATCACCAAGATCGATAAAGTCGACGACAAAACTGTCAAGTTCACCCTGAAAGAAGTTGACGCCGCGTTCATCCAGAACATGGCCATGAGCTTCGCTTCCGTGCAGTCCGCTGAATACGCTGCCCAGTTGTTGAAAGAAGGCAAAGCCGCCGACATCAACCAGAAGCCGGTCGGCACTGGTCCGTTCGTGTTCAAGAGCTACCAGAAAGACTCCAACATCCGCTACACCGGGAACAAGGACTACTGGAAGCCTGACGACGTCAAGATCGACAACCTGATCTTCGCCATCACCACCGACCCGTCGGTGCGTATCCAGAAGCTGAAGAAGAACGAGTGCCAGATCACTCTGTTCCCACGTCCAGCCGACCTGAAGGCGCTGCAAGAAGACAAGACCCTGAAAGTGCCTAACCAGGCTGGTTTCAACCTGGGTTACATCGCCTACAACGTGATGGACAAGATCAAGGGCAGCGATCAGCCAAACCCGATGGCCCAACTGAAAGTGCGTCAGGCACTGGACATGGCCGTCAATAAGCAGCAGATCATCGATTCCGTTTACCAGGGCGCTGGCCAACTGGCCGTCAACGCCATGCCGCCGACCCAGTGGTCCTACGACACCACTATCAAGGACGCGCCGTACAACCCTGAGAAAGCCAAAGAGCTGCTCAAGGAAGCCGGCATCAAGGAAGGCACCGAGATCAACCTGTGGGCGATGCCGGTTCAGCGTCCGTACAACCCGAACGCCAAGCTGATGGCTGAAATGCTGCAGTCCGACTGGGCCAAGATCGGTATCAAGGCCAAGATCGTGACTTACGAGTGGGGCGAGTACATCAAGCGCTCCAAAGGCGGCGAAAACGGCGCGATGCTGATTGGCTGGAGCGGCGACAACGGTGACCCGGACAACTGGCTGAACGTGCTGTTCGGCTGTGATTCGCTGCAAGGCAACAACTTCTCCAAGTGGTGCGACAAGAAGTTCGACGGCATCGTTAAAGAAGCCAAGCGCACAACCGACCAGGCCAAGCGCACCGAACTGTACAAACAGGCGCAACACGTCCTCAAGGATGCTGTGCCAATGACACCTATCGCTCACTCGACGGTGTTCCAACCCATGCGCGACAACGTGCAGGACTTCAAGATCAGCCCGTTTGGCTTGAACTCCTTCTACGGCGTCAGCGTCAGCAAGTAAGGTTTTGCAGCGGCGACGTTTTTAACGTCGCCGCTGCTTTATCTGCCGAGAAAGCAGGAATCCGCCTACGTCCAAATCCGCTGCGTCGTACAGCAGAGGTTCAGGACGCGTCGCCTTTTCCCACGAGTCTTTAGGACTCTACGCATTTACTGCCGGACCCACGGTACATACCGTCGGGATCCGACCAGTTCATGTGTGGACTCTCGGTTCTTGCTGCACATGATGGTTTGAGATCAATGATGCCTCCACGTCCCAGGACGGGACGGCGGCTCATTGTCAAAACACTAAACAAGAGGGAGCGTCATGCGCCATACCTTGGTTTTATCCGCATTGCTGTGCACCGGCCTGTTGGCCGCCACTTCCATCAGCCAGGCCGCCAACAACAGCCTGGTGTTCTGCTCCGAAGGCAGCCCTGCTGGCTTCGATACCGCGCAGTACACGACCTCGACGGATAACGATGCCGCCGAGCCGCTGTACAACCGATTGGCAGAGTTTGAAAAAGGCGCCACCAACGTCGTGCCAGGCCTGGCAACGAGCTGGGATATTTCCGAGGACGGCCTCAAGTACACCTTTCACCTGCGCGAAGGGGTGAAGTTCCACACCACCCAATACTTCACGCCAACCCGTGATTTCAACGCCGATGACGTGCTGTTCACGTTTAATCGCATGCTGGATCCACAGCAACCTTTCCGTAAGGCTTATCCGACCGAGTTCCCGTACTTCAACGGGATGAGCCTGAACAAGAACATCGCCAAGGTCGAGAAGACCGGGCCGCTGACCGTGGTCATGACGCTCAACAGCGTCGACGCCGCGTTCATCCAGAACATCGCCATGAGCTTCGCCGCCATTCTGTCCGCCGAATACGCCGACAAGCTGCTGGCCGAAGGCAAGCCCAGCGACATCAACCAGAAGCCGATCGGCACCGGCCCGTTCGCCTTCAAGAGCTACCAGAAAGATTCCAACATTCGTTACACCGGTAACAAGCAGTACTGGGACCCGAGCCGGGTCAAGCTCGACAACCTGATTTTCGCCATCAACACCGACGCCTCGGTGCGCGTGCAGAAGCTCAAGGCCAATGAGTGCCAGATTACCCTGAGCCCGCGCCCCGCCGACGTGGCAGCACTGAAGAACGACCCGAAACTCAAGCTCATCGAGAAGCCCGGTTTCAACCTCGGCTACATCGCCTACAACGTCCGCCACAAGCCTTTCGACCAGCTCGAAGTGCGCCAGGCACTGGACATGGCCGTGAACAAACAAAGCATTCTCAACGCCGTGTACCAGGGCGCCGGCCAGCTGGCGGTCAACGCCATGCCGCCGACCCAATGGTCTTACGACGACACGATCAAAGACGTTGCCTACAACCCGGAAAAAGCCAAGGAACTGCTCAGGGCTGCCGGCGTGAAGGAAGGCACCGAAATCACCCTCTGGGCGATGCCGGTTCAGCGCCCTTACAACCCCAACGCCAAGTTGATGGCCGAGATGCTCCAGGCTGACTGGGCGAAAATCGGTCTCAAGGTGAAGATCGTCAGCTACGAATGGGGCGAGTACATCAAGCGCACCAAGAATGGCGAACACGACATCAGCCTGATCGGCTGGACCGGCGACAATGGGGACCCGGACAACTGGCTGGGCACGCTTTACAGCTGCGACGCCATTGGCGGCAACAACTACTCGATGTGGTGTGACCCCACTTACGACAAGTTCATCAAGCAGGCCAAGGTCGTCACCGACCGCGACCAGCGCACCGTGCTTTACAAACAGGCGCAGCACTATCTCAAGCAGCAAGTGCCGATCACGCCTATCGCCCATTCGACGGTCAACCAGCCGTTGAGCGCCAAAATCGAAGGATTCAAGGTGAGTCCTTTCGGTCGCAACGTGTTCTCGGGTGTCAGTATCGACCAATAACCGATTAGCCAGAAACGCTGGGGGTGCTTTGCGCCCTCAAGCAAGCGTATTGCCGTAATTCGCCAATCCGGCCTACAGCAAACGTTTGCCATGCCTTGATTGAGTTCTAAACCAAATAGCCGGATCACCCAAAAAGACCGGCATTAAAAAAAGAAAGAAAGGAGCTTCACCCATGAAACTGAGCAGCACCGCGTTATTGGCCCTGGCCATCAGCAGCGTAACCGCCACGGCTTACGCAGAAACCCAAAGCCAGGAATTCACCCCGGTTACGGTCAACACCAAAAGTGCTCAAGCCGATGCAACCGGCTTTGTCGAAGGCAGCACGGTTACTGGCACCACGCGTAACTGGTACGCCAACGAACAATTGAAACGTGGTGGCAAGTTCACTTACCGCAAAGACGGTGTAGCGACCCCGACTGATCGTCGTATCAACTGGCTCCAGGGCACCATCGTCAAATACAACTCGGGCTTCACCGAAGGCACCGTGGGTTTCAGCACTGAAGTGGCGGCCTACAACGCTGTCGCGCTGGAACGCGATCGCAAGGACCTGGCGTCCAACAACGGTGGCGCACCGGGCTCGCGTCCAGGCGCGGGCAACAACCGTACCCTGACCACAGAAGGCGGCGACGCCCAAGGTCAATGGAGCAAAATCGGCCTGGCCAACGTCAAGGCCCGCGTCTCCAACACCACCCTGACCGCCGGCCGCATGAACTTCAGCAGCCCGCAGGTCGACGTCATCGGCAACCGTGCGCTGCCTTCGAGCTTTGAAGGTGTGGCGATCCACAGCGAAGAGCTGAACAACCTGGCTTTCGACCTCGGGACCTTTGACCGCGTTTCACCGCGTACCGAAGAAAGCCTGAGCAAGTTCCGCTCCGAATACCAAAACAATACTGCTGAAACCGATCACGTTAATACCGCAGGCCTCACCTATACCCCTTTCGCCAGCCTGACCACCAGCCTGTGGGCGACCCAGGCCGAAGACTACTGGAACCAGTACTACTTCGGCGCCAGCCACGTGTTGGGTGACAGTTCGGTACTGAGCCTGACCACCGGCCTGAACTACTACAAAACCGTCGACCAGGGTAAAAAGCTGCTGGGCGAAATCGACAACCAAGCCGGCTCCCTGTCGTTCGGCCTGACTCACCAGGCTCACAGCCTGACTTTCTCGTACCAGGAAATTAACGGTAACGAGTACTTCGACTACCTGCACGAAACCAACGGCATCTACCTGGCCAACTCCCTGTTGTCTGACTTCAACGGCCCGAACGAGAAATCCTTCCAGATCGCCTACGGCCTGAACATGGCTGAATACGGCGTTCCAGGCCTGAAGTTCAACATCTACCAGGCTCGCGGCTGGGGTATCGACGGTACTCACTACACCGGTACTGCCTACGACGTTAAGAACATGGACGGCGAAACCCACTACGAATACGGCATCGGCTCTACGTACGCCATTCAGAGCGGCCCACTCAAAGCCACCACTGTTCGCGCGACCTATACCGCACACCGTGCCAGCCAAAACCAGGGTGATGGCAGCATCAACGAGTTCCGTCTCGTGACCACCATCCCGTTCAACATTCTGTAATGCACTGCCGAACGGCTGATCCAGTGATGAGTCGGCCGTTCGGCTTTTGTCCTTTAACCGATTGCAGAGGGTTCTTGATGAAAATGCTTCCCCTACGTGCGGCCATCGCCGCCGCGTTGCTGAGTGTCGCTGTTGGCGTCTCGGCCAAACCCCTGGTGGTCTGCACCGAAGCCAGCCCGGAAGGCTTCGATATGGTCCAGTACACGACTGCAGTCACCGCCGATGCGGTGGCCGAGACCATCTTCAATCGCCTGGCGGACTTCAAGCCCGGCACCACTGAAGTGATTCCGGCGCTGGCCGACTCCTGGGACATCAGCGAGGACGGTCTGAGCTATACGTTCCACCTGCGCAAAGGCGTCAAGTTCCACACCACCGATTACTTCAAGCCGACCCGCGACATGAATGCCGACGATGTGGTCTGGAGCTTCCAGCGTCAGCTGGACCCGAATCACCCGTGGCACAAACTGTCGAGCGTGGGCTTCCCGTACTTTGAAAGCATGGGCTTCAAGGAACTGCTCAAAAGCGTCGAGAAAGTGGACGACAACACCGTCAAGTTCACGCTGACCCGTCGTGAAGCGCCATTCCTGGCCGACATCGCCATGGCCTTCTCCTCGATCTACTCCGCCGAGTACGCCGACCAGTTGCTCAAGGCCAACAAGACCGGCGACCTGAACAACAAGCCCGTCGGCACCGGCCCGTTCGTGTTCCAGCGCTACAACAAAGATGCCCAGGTTCGCTTCAAGGCCAACCCGGACTACTTCCGTGGCAAGCCGCCAGCCGAAGCGTTGATCCTGGCGATCGCCACCGACAACAACGTGCGCCTGCAAAAGCTCAAGGCCAACGAGTGCCAGGTCGCGCTGTATCCGAAACCGGATGACATCCCGAGCATCAAGAAAGACGAAAAACTCAAAGTCGATGAAATGAACGCGATGACCGTTTCGTACATCGCCATGAACACCACGCACAAGTACATGAGTGATGTGCGCGTGCGTAAAGCCATCGACATCGCCTTCGACAAGGCCGCTTATGTCAATGCGCTGTTCGGCAAAGGCAACGCCACGGTCGCGGTTAACCCGTACCCGGACACGTTGCTGGGCTACAACCACGACCTGAAGAACCCGCCTCGTGACCTGGACAAGGCTCGCGCCTTGCTCAAGGAAGCCGGTGTACCGGAAGGCACCACGTTCACCCTGTTCACCCGTAACGGTGGCGGCCCTACCAACCCTAACCCGATGCTCGGCGCGCAGATGATGCAGGCCGACCTGGCCAAGGTCGGGATCAAGATCGATATTCGCGTCATGGAATGGGGCGAAATGCTCAAGCGCGCCAAAAACGGTGAGCACGACATGGTTTCCGCCGGATGGGCGGGCGACAACGGCGACCCGGATAACTTCCTGACGCCTATGCTCAGTTGCGAAGCCGCCAAGAACGGCGAAAACTATGCTCGCTGGTGCAACGAGAAATTCCAGACGCTGATTGATCAGGCAAGGGCTAAAGTGAACCCGACGGAACGTGCAGCGCTCTACGAACAGGCCCAGGTCGTTTTCAACCAGGACCAGCCATGGATCAGCATGGCGCACACCCGTATGTTCACCGCAATGCGCAACAACGTAGAGGGCTATCACATTAGCCCCCTCACCACTAATAACTTCGCCACCACCCAGGTGAAGTAGATAAGAAACTACCGGCATTCCTGACCCAGGAATGCCGGGCACGCCTAACCGGCTGATGAGGTACACCACACGATGTTTAGTTTTATTGCCCGCCGATTGGGGTTATTGATCCCCACGTTCTTCGGCATCACCTTGCTGACTTTCGCGTTGATTCGCATGATTCCAGGCGACCCCGTGGAAGTAATGATGGGCGAACGTCGAGTCGACCCCGAAATGCATGCTCAGGCAATGGAACGCCTAGGTCTGAACAAACCGCTGTATGCCCAGTACCTGGATTACATCGGCAAACTGGCCCACGGCGATCTCGGCGAGTCCCTGCGTACCCGTGAAAGCGTCTGGACCGAGTTCACCTCTCTCTTCCCCGCGACCCTGGAACTGTCCATGGCCGCCCTGTTGTTCGCCGGCGTCCTGGGCCTGTTGGCCGGGGTGATCGCGGCACTCAAGCGAGGATCCCTGTTCGACCATGGGGTGATGGGCATCTCCCTGGCGGGATATTCGATGCCGATCTTCTGGTGGGGCCTGATCCTGATCATGTTCTTCTCGGTGTCCCTGGGCTGGACCCCGGTGTCCGGGCGGATCGACCTGCTCTACGACATCGAGCCGCGCACCGGCTTCATGCTCATCGACACGTTGCTGGCCGATGACATCGGTGCCTTCTTCGATGCCCTGCATCACCTGATCCTGCCAGCCATCGTGCTCGGCACCATCCCGCTGGCCGTTATCGCGCGGATGACCCGTTCTTCGATGCTCGAAGTGCTGCGCGAAGACTACATCCGTACTGCCCGCGCCAAAGGCCTGTCGCCAGCGCGCGTGGTGTTCGTTCATGGCCTGCGCAACGCGCTGATCCCGGTACTCACCGTGGTCGGCCTGCAAGTCGGCACGTTGCTGGCCGGTGCGGTCCTGACCGAAACCATCTTCTCGTGGCCCGGCATCGGCAAATGGCTGATCGAAGCCATTGGCGCACGGGACTACCCAGTCGTGCAGAACGGCATCCTGTTAATCGCCTGCCTGGTGATTCTGGTCAACTTCGTGGTGGACATCCTCTACGGCTTTGCCAACCCACGCATTCGTCACCAGCGCTGAGATCATTATGACCATGACCACTTCAATTCCAGCGGTAGCAGTCGATCAAAGCCTGCTGTATCCGTCCCCGTACAAAGAATTCTGGCAAGCGTTTTCCAAGAACAAAGGCGCCGTCGCCGGCCTGCTGTTCATGCTGCTGGTGATTTTCTGCGCGATCTTCGCGCCTTGGGTTTCCCCGCATAACCCGAGTGAGCAGTACCGCGACTTCCTGCTGACCCCGCCGGCCTGGCTGGAAGGTGGGCAGATCCAGTTCCTGCTCGGCACCGATGAACTGGGTCGCGACCTGCTGTCGCGGCTGATCAACGGTTCGCGTCTGTCCCTGCTGATCGGCTTGTCGTCGGTGGTGATGTCGCTGATTCCGGGCATCCTGCTGGGTCTGTTCGCCGGGTTCTTCCCGCGCGTGCTCGGCCCGACCATCATGCGCCTGATGGACATCATGCTGGCCCTGCCATCGCTGCTGCTGGCCGTGGCGATTGTCGCCATCCTCGGCCCTGGCCTGATCAACACCATCATTGCCATCGCCGTGGTTTCGTTGCCGTCCTACGTTCGTCTGACCCGCGCCGCGGTGATGGGCGAATTGAACCGCGACTACGTGACCGCCGCGCGCCTGGCTGGTGCCGGTCTGCCACGCCTGATGTTCGTCACCGTGCTGCCCAACTGCATGGCACCGCTGATCGTTCAGGCCACCTTGAGCTTTTCTTCGGCGATTCTCGACGCCGCCGCACTGGGCTTCCTCGGCCTTGGCGTACAACCGCCAACCCCTGAGTGGGGCACCATGCTGGCTTCGGCTCGCGACTACATCGAACGCGCCTGGTGGGTGGTAAGCCTGCCGGGTCTGACCATTTTGCTCAGCGTGCTGGCAATCAACTTGATGGGCGACGGTCTGCGCGATGCGCTGGACCCGAAACTCAAGAACGCCGCCTGAGGAGATTCAAATGTCACTGTTAGAAATCAAGAATCTCAACGTTCGCTTTGGCGACAAGAACGCCGTTCCGGTAGTCGACGGGCTCGACATTACCGTGGACAAGGGCGAAGTCCTGGCCATCGTTGGCGAGTCGGGTTCCGGTAAATCCGTGACCATGATGGCGCTGATGGGCCTGATCGAGCATCCGGGGATCGTCACCGCCGACGCGCTGAATTTCGACGGCAAGGACATGCTCAAGCTCAGCAACCGTCAGCGTCGGCAAATTGTCGGCAAAGACCTGGCCATGGTCTTCCAGGACCCGATGACCGCGCTGAACCCAAGCTACACCGTCGGTTTCCAGATCGAAGAAGTGCTGCGCCTGCACCTGAAAATGTCCGGCAAGCAAGCCCGCGCACGGGCCATCGAACTGCTGGAAAAAGTTGAAATCCCGGGTGCTGCCAGCCGTATGGACGCCTACCCGCACCAACTGTCCGGCGGTATGAGCCAGCGCGTCGCGATTGCCATGGCGATTGCCGGCGAGCCGAAACTGCTGATCGCCGACGAACCAACCACCGCGCTCGACGTGACCATTCAGGCCCAAATCATGGACCTGCTGCTGGCGTTGCAGAAAGAGCAGAACATGGGCCTGGTGCTGATCACTCACGACCTCGCGGTCGTGGCCGAAACTGCCCAGCGCGTGTGCGTGATGTACGCCGGCCAAGCAGTGGAAGTCGGTCAGGTGCCTCAGTTGTTCGACATTCCGGCGCACCCGTACAGCGAAGCGCTGCTCAAGGCGATTCCGGAACACAGCCTGGGCGCCACACGCCTGGCCACGCTGCCGGGCATCGTTCCCGGTCGTTATGACCGTCCACAGGGTTGCCTGCTGTCGCCGCGTTGCCCGTACGTGCAGGAATCCTGCCGTCAGCAACGCCCAACCCTTGACCCGAAAAGCAACAGCCTTGCCCGCTGCTTCTACCCGCTGAATCAGGAGGTGGCGTAATGGCCGTCGTACTTACCGCCCGCGACCTGACCCGTCACTACGAAGTGTCCCGTGGCCTGTTCAAGGGCCATGCGACCGTACGCGCCCTGAACGGTGTGTCGTTTGAACTCGAAGCCGGCAAAACCCTCGCTGTGGTTGGCGAATCGGGCTGCGGCAAATCCACCCTGGCCCGTGCCCTGACGCTGATCGAGGAGCCGTCCTCCGGCTCCCTGAAAATCGCCGGGCAAGAAGTCACCGGTGCCGACAAGGCTCAACGCAAGCAACTGCGCAAAGACGTGCAGATGGTGTTCCAGAGCCCATACGCCTCGTTGAACCCACGGCAGAAAGTCGGAGATCAGCTCGGCGAGCCGCTGCTGATCAACACCAACCTCTCCGCCGCCGAGCGTCGCGAGAAAGTGCAGGCGATGATGAAGCAGGTGGGCTTGCGTCCTGAGCACTACCAGCGTTATCCGCACATGTTCTCTGGCGGTCAGCGTCAGCGGATCGCGCTGGCCCGGGCGATGATGTTGCAGCCCAAAGTGCTGGTGGCGGATGAGCCGACGTCGGCGCTGGACGTGTCGATCCAGGCCCAGGTGCTGAACCTGTTCATGGATTTGCAGCAAGAGTTCAACACCGCCTACGTGTTCATCTCGCACAACCTGGCGGTGGTGCAACACGTTGCCGATGACGTGATGGTGATGTACCTCGGTCGCCCGGTGGAAATGGGTCCGAAGAACGACATCTACGAGCGTCCTCTGCACCCGTACACCCAGGCGTTGCTGTCGGCTACCCCGACCATTCACCCGGACCCGAACAAGCCGAAAATCAAGATCGTCGGCGAGTTGCCCAACCCGTTGAACCCGCCGTCGGGTTGCGCTTTCCACAAGCGCTGCCCGTACGCGACCGAGCGCTGCAGCACTGAAGAGCCGGCCCTGCGCCTGCTCGACAGCCGCCAGGTTGCTTGCCACTACGCCGAGCAATTCCTCGACGGTGCGGCATAAACATGTGGGAGCGAGTTTGCTCCCACAGTGATACCTGACCTGCCTCAACAGCCCCTTCTATTTCGATTGCGCATCAATCGGGGCAGAAGGGGTTTTCTTTTGCCCGTGATTTACCTTCTAGGTCTGACTGTCGTCCTCTTCGTCAGTGTCAGGCTCGTCCGTGGTCGAATCGTCATCGCCTTTGGTTCCGCCTTGATCCTCATCGCCCGGTTCCGAGTCGGACTTGGCAATCATCTGGCCCGTGTGCATCGCCTGCCCGCTGGAAGCGTGTTCTCCCTGATCCGTGCACTGCGCCCAAGCTGCAGACATGCCCACGGACAGCATCACCAAAACCTTTAGCAACAACACAATGCGTTGAAAAATGCTCATAGCCGAATCCATCCTTTCTTGAGGTGAAGCATGGTTGCCTGTCGGAGCGCTGATTGAAATCTAGTTCTGATCGGCGCGGTTCTCCAGATAGGACGCTAATGAATAGACGGAATGCCGCTGGTGGGAAGATTGGTTTTGAATAAAGGTAATGCCGAAAAGATCAAAAGATCGCAGCCTCGTTTCACTCGACAGCTCCTACAGGGCGGCGCATTCCAATGTAGGAGCTGTCGAGTGAAACGAGGCTGCGATCTTTTGCCTGTCTAGTCCTGAAATAGGTTTACACCTGTTTCACCCTAACGCCCGATGCATCGCCTCGGGCGTTTTGTATTTCAACGACAGGTGCGGACGCTCGCGGTTGTAGATCGATACCGACTCGCTCACCATCTTCTTCGCCTGCGTTAAATCCTGTGGTCGCTGGAGCAAAAGCTCCGTCTTCAATATCCCGTTGACCCGCTCTGCCAAGGCATTTTGGTAGCAGTCATAGCCGTCCGTCATCGAACACCTGATGCCGTGTTTCGCGTGCAGTTCCTGGTACATTCCCGAGCAATACTGGCTGCCTCTGTCCGAGTGATGAACCAGTGGCTGCTCCGTTCGACGGTGCTTCACCGCCCGGCGCAGCGCTTGCGCGACCGACTCGGTGTGCAGGCTTTCATGGACGTGATAGCCCACGATCTTTCGCGAAAAAGCATCCGTCACAAGGCTCAGATAGGCCACGCCTTCCTGAGTGGGCAGATAGGTGATGTCAGCCACCCAAACCTGTTCCGGGCCGCTGGGAACAACCTGTTCAGGCCCCGGTTTGAGCAGGTTCGGATGGCGTCGAAAGCGATGATGACTGTCGGTTGTCTTGTGATACGCCCGCTTTCGCGCTACCAATAAACGCCGTTCGCGCAGAATCGAAAACAGGCGATCTCGCCCTACTTGCAGCTCAAGCAGCGGCTGACATTGCAGCAGGTAATGCAGCTTTCTAGTGCCCAACCGCGGCTGCCGCAGGCGCTTTTGCTGAACGAAATCGGCAACTTTCTGATCCAGAATCAGACGAGCAGCATCGGCGCGATTGCGTTTGTAGTAAGCCTGTCGGCTTATCCCCATGAACTGGCAAGCCCTGCTGATGCTCAGGTTTTGGATTCGTTTTTGCGCGAGGACTTGCCGGGACGCTTTTTTACGACAGAGAGACCGTAGTCATTTTTCAAGACGTCCACGACGGCCTCGAAAAACTGCGCTTTCTGATTGGACAGCGCCAACTGCTCTTCAAGCTCTTTGATGCGCTGCTCTGGCGTTAATGGTCGGTTTTTGTCGGGCATAGACCCCATCCTCGGCGAGCCAATGTAGGTGCCGGGGCTCCAATCTTGACGACCGTGCTTGCGTAACCATGTCAGAACGGTCGTTTTGCCTTGAATCCCGTAGCGCTCCTGAGCCTCTTTATAACTCAGCTCGCCTTTTTCGACCTGGTCGACGACCGACAATTTAAAGGTCAGCGTGTAGTCTCGCTGACTACGCCTTTTTGCGGATTCCATTACGTCCTCCTGAAAAACAGATCAGAAGGTGTAAACCTTATTCAGGACGGGACAGCCCCATAAAAAAAGGCGAAGCCCGAAAGCTTCGCCTTTGCTCTGACCGACCATCTAACGCTTAGTGATGCTCGCGCGTCGCACGGAATTTCACGTCCGGCCAGCGCTCTTCCATCAGCGCCAGGTTGACCCGTGTCGGCGCAAGGTAGGTCAGGTGACCACCGCCGTCGACCGCCAGGTTTTCCACGGCCTTGACCCGGAATTCCTCAAACTTCTTCTTGTCGTCGCAATCGATCCAGCGCGCGGAATACACGGTGATCGGCTCATAGGAGCACTCGACCTTGTATTCCTCTTTCAAGCGGCTGGCGACCACATCGAACTGCAGCACACCAACGGCGCCGAGGATGATGTCGTTGCTGCGCTCGGGGAAGAACACCTGGGTTGCGCCCTCTTCCGCCAATTGCTGCAAGCCTTGGCGCAGTTGCTTGGATTTCAGCGGGTCTCGCAGACGCACACGACGGAACAGTTCTGGGGCGAAGTGCGGGATGCCGGTGAAGCCCAGGACCTCGCCTTCGGTGAAGGTGTCGCCGATCTGGATGGTGCCGTGGTTGTGCAAACCGATGATGTCGCCGGCAAACGCCTCTTCCAGTTGCTCACGCTCGGAGGAGAAGAAGGTCAGGGCGTCGCCGATCCGCACGTCCTTGCCGGTGCGCACGTGGCGCATCTTCATGCCCTTTTCGTACTTGCCAGAGCAGATACGCATGAAGGCGATACGGTCGCGGTGTTTGGGGTCCATGTTCGCCTGGATCTTGAACACGAAGCCGGTGAATTTTTCTTCAATCGGCTCCACGGTGCGCTCGTTGGCGACACGGGCCAGCGGTTTCGGCGCCCAGTTGACCACGGCGTCGAGCACGTGATCGACACCGAAGTTGCCCAGGGCCGTACCGAAGAACACCGGGGTCAGTTGGCCGTCGAGGAATTCCTGCTGGTTGAACTCGTGGCAGGCGCCCTGTACCAGTTCCAGCTGATCGACGAAACGATCGTATTCATCGCCCAAATGCGCGCGAGCTTCATCGGAGTCGAGCTTTTCGATGATTTTCACATCGGTGCGCTCGTGGCCGTGACCGGCGGTGTACACGATGATGTAGTCGTCGGCGAGGTGATACACGCCCTTGAAGTCGCGGTAGCAACCGATCGGCCAGGTGATCGGCGCAGCCTTGATCTTCAGGACCGCTTCGATCTCGTCGAGCAGCTCGATCGGGTCGCGGATGTCGCGGTCGAGTTTGTTGATGAAGCTGACGATCGGCGTGTCACGCAGACGGCAAACGTCCATCAACGCGATGGTCCGCGGCTCTACACCCTTACCGCCGTCGAGAACCATCAAGGCCGAGTCCACCGCCGTCAGGGTGCGGTAGGTATCTTCGGAGAAGTCTTCGTGGCCCGGGGTGTCGAGCAGGTTGATCATGTGGTCACGATACGGGAACTGCATGACCGACGTGGTAATGGAAATACCCCGTTGCTTTTCCATTTCCATCCAGTCGGAGGTGGCATGGCGGTCGGACTTGCGAGACTTCACCGTGCCAGCAATTGCAATCGCCTTGCCCATAAGCAAGAGCTTCTCGGTGATGGTGGTTTTACCGGCATCGGGGTGGGAAATAATGGCGAAAGTGCGGCGTTTCGCGACTTCGGCGGCCTGTTTGGTCATGGGAAATCGCCTGGCAGGTGATTCAAAAAAGGGCGGCGAGTATAGCGCAAACCGGCATCGACGGACCACCGTTCGCCCTGTCGCCAATGGCGATTGACGGCCCCCTGGAGGATCAACGGTGGCTAAATGCTGTTAAATATGGAACCTTTTAAAAGGTGGAGGCGTCCACTCCCCTGTTACAGCACTCGTAGCAGGGTTTGAAAAATCTGCAAGTTAGCCTGACGAGGCTGCGCTTATGGCTCGATTCATGTCCCTTTGCGGACATAGAACGCGCTGCTTCTCGCGAACGTTGTTTTTCCCGGCAGCCAGGAATGGCATGCCACACGGGACTGCGTTCGCCGACCAAGAAAAAAAGGAGTCCGCCTGTGGCTATTCGCTATGGCAAGGGGCTTATTGGAGGTGCGGTTGTCGTCGCTCTCCTGGCCCTGCTGGTCCACTGGATTGGCATCAACACGATCGAACATTACCGCGACGATTTATTGTTTTACCTGCAAGCTCATCTGATTCTTGTCCTTGTCTCCATGCTGGCCGCCCTTGTCGTGGGCATACCCGCCGGTATCTTCCTCAGCCGCCCAACCATGGTTGACCGTGCTGAACGCTTCATGCAGATCTTCAACATCGGCAACACCGTGCCGCCTCTCGCCGTACTCGCTATCGCCCTGGGGATTCTGGGCATCGGCAGCGGCCCCGCGATCTTCGCCCTGTTCCTCGCCTCGCTGTTGCCGATCGTGCGCAACACCTATGAAGGCCTGAAAAACGTCCAGGGTTCGCTCAAAGAAGCGGCGGTCGGTATCGGCATGACACCGACTCAGGTGCTGTGGCGGGTCGAATTGCCCAACGCCGTGCCGATCATCATTGGTGGCGTGCGCGTGGCCCTGGCGATCAACGTCGGGACGGCACCACTGGCGTTCCTGATTGGCGCCAACAGCCTGGGCAGCCTGATTTTCCCTGGCATCGCCCTGAACAATCAGCCGCAACTGCTGCTCGGCGCGGCCTGCACCGCCTTGCTGGCCTTGCTGCTCGACGGCCTGGTGACACTCGCCAGCCGCCTCTGGCTCGAACGCGGCCTACGCCCGTCTTAAGCCTCGGCAAAGGAATAATCATGAAAAGACTGACCTTTATATTGGGCTGCGCCCTGCTGTTCGCAGGTTTCGCCCAAGCCGCTGAAAAACCGGTAATCCGCATCGGCGCCCGGGTGTTCACCGAACAGACCTTGCTGGCTGAAATCACGTCTCAATACCTGCGCACCAAGGGGTATGACACTCAAGTCACCGGCGGTCTGGGCAGCAACCTGGCCCGCAGCGCCCACGAAAGTGGTCAGCTGGATTTGATGTGGGAATACACCGGCGTCTCGCTGGTGGCGTACAACCACATCACGGACAAGCTCGACAGCGCCCAGTCCTACGCCAAGGTGAAAGAACTCGACGCGAAAAAAGGCCTGGTCTGGCTCACGCCGTCGAAGTTCAGTAACACCTACGCCCTGGCGCTGCCGGAAAAAACCGCAAAGGCTTATCCGCAGATCAACACCATCAGCGAGCTGAACACGGTGTTGCAGGCTGAGGCGAAGTCAGATCACCTCGTCGCCCTGGACACCGAGTTCGCCAACCGTTCCGACGGGCTGGACGGCATGGTTGAGCTGTACGGCATGAACCTGACCCGCAAGAACATCCGCCAGATGGACGCCGGGCTGGTCTACACCGCGTTGCGCAACAGCCAAGTGTTTGCCGGCCTGGTCTACACCACCGACGGTCGTTTGAACGCCTTCAAGCTCAAGCTGCTCGAAGACGACAAGCACTATTTCCCGGATTACACCGCCGCTCCCGTGGTGCGTCAGGACTACCTCGACGCCCATCCGCAACTGGCGGAGGAGATCAAGCCTCTGGCTGAACTGTTCGATGACGCCACCATGCGCCAGCTCAACGCGCGGGTCGATGTCGATCACGAAAGCCCTTCATCCGTTGCCGCAGATTTCCTGCGCCAGCACCCTATCAACTGAGGAGGAAAAGCCATGGAATTTCTGAACGCCTTTTCCCATCTCGACTGGCCGCTGGTGCTGCACCTGACCTGGCAGCACATCACCCTGGTCGGCATAGCGGTGACACTGGCGATCCTCGTGGGCGTACCGCTGGGTGTCCTGATGACGCGTTTCCCAACGCTCGCTGGCCCCTTGCAAGCCAGCGCCACGGTGTTGCTGACGGTGCCGTCGATTGCCCTGTTCGGCCTGCTGCTGCCGTTCTACTCAAAATTCGGCCAGGGCCTGGGCCCGATGCCAGCGATCACCGCGGTGTTTTTGTATTCACTGCTGCCGATCATGCGTAACACCTACCTGGCGCTGACCGGCGTCGACCCTGGCATTCGCGAAGCCGCCCGTGGCATCGGCATGACCTTCGGCCAGCGCCTGCGCATGGTCGAACTGCCAATCGCGGTGCCGGTGATCCTCGCTGGCGTGCGCACCGCCGTGGTCATGAACATTGGTGTCATGACCATCGCTGCGACCATCGGCGCCGGTGGCCTCGGTGTACTCATTCTCGCTTCAATCAGCCGCAGCGACATGTCGATGCTGATCGTCGGCGCCGTGCTGGTCAGTCTCCTGGCCATCTTCGCCGACCTGCTTCTGCAATGGCTGCAACGCACGCTGACTCCAAAAGGACTGCTCAAATGATCGAACTTCAAAACCTCAGCAAGACCTTCCAAAGCAACGGCAAAGACGTAAAAGCCGTGGACTCGGTAAGCCTGACCGTCAATGAAGGCGAAATCTGCGTGTTCCTCGGGCCATCGGGTTGCGGCAAAAGCACCACGCTGAAGATGATCAACCGACTGATCAAGCCGACCTCCGGCAAGATCCTGATCAACGGCGAAGACACCACCGATCTCGACGCGGTGACCCTGCGCCGCAACATCGGCTATGTGATCCAGCAGATCGGTCTGTTCCCGAACATGACCATCGAAGAAAACATCACCATCGTTCCTCGTCTTCTCGGCTGGGACAAACAGAAATGCCACGACCGCGCTCGCGAGTTGATGAGCATGATCAAGCTGGAACCCAAGCAGTATCTGAATCGCTACCCGCGTGAGTTGTCGGGTGGCCAGCAGCAGCGGATCGGCGTGATTCGTGCGCTGGCGGCAGATGCTCCGTTGTTGTTGATGGACGAACCGTTTGGCGCGGTCGACCCGATCAACCGCGAGATGATCCAGAACGAGTTCTTCGAGATGCAACGAGCGCTGAACAAGACCGTGATCATGGTCAGCCACGACATCGATGAAGCGATCAAGCTGGGCGACAAGATTGCGATCTTCCGCGCCGGCAAGCTGTTGCAGATCGATCACCCGGACACCCTGCTCGCCCACCCGGCGGATGACTTTGTCAGCAACTTCGTTGGCCAGGACAGCACCCTCAAGCGCCTGTTGCTGGTGAAAGCCGAAGACGCGGCGGACAACGCACCGTCGGTCAGCCCGCAAACGCCTGTGGCCGAGGCCCTGGAGTTGATGGATGAACTGGACCGTCGTTATGTAGTGGTCACCGATGGTGAGAACAAGGCGCTCGGTTATGTACGACGTCGCGACCTGCACCGTCAGACCGGGACATGTGCGCAATACTTGCGCGAGTTCAATGCCACGGCGGCGTTCGACGAACATTTGCGCATCCTGCTGTCGCGCATGTACGAGTTCAACCGTTCGTGGCTGCCGGTGATGGATGCCGAGCGGGTGTTCCTTGGTGAAGTGACGCAGGAATCGATTGCCGAGTATCTGAGCTCCGGCAAGTCCCGTGGCGGCAAGACCAGCATTGTTTCGCCGGCCGAGACTGCGTTGGCCTGACAGACGCCATCGCGGGCAAGCCCGCTCCCACACTGGTCCGCGGTCATCCACAAAATTGTGAGCTGACAGAGATCCAATGTGGGAGCGGGCTTGCCCGCGATTGGGGGCACCACAAATCCTCCTGATGCGCCGCAAATCTCCCTGCCAGGGGAACATCACACTGTCATGCAGGTCGGTTACATCAGTAACTGTCGGGGACCGCACGACGGAAGCGTGCAAAAACGCGACATTTTTAGTTGATCTCAAGCCCCTCACGCCCTAAAGTTCGCGCCGAACGTCCATGCTGGAAACGATCCATCCGGCTCAAGTACTGACGACGAGACAGCAAGGCCAAGGGAAGCACCGCCTCCCATGGCCTTTTTGCTTTCGGCGACATGCCTTGGGAAGTAGGCGAACCAAAGTGGGGATACGGAGGACGTTCATTTGCACCCATTGATTACTAACGTTTGCCAGTAGGAGCCCCAAGCATGTCGATCAACGTCGAAGACTATTTCGCGCGCGATACCTTCAACAAAATGAAGGCGTTCGCCGACAAACAAGAAACCCCGTTCGTGGTGATCGACACCGCGATGATCAGCCAGGCCTATGACGACCTGCGCGCCGGTTTCGAATTCGCCAAGGTCTATTACGCGGTCAAGGCCAACCCGGCCGTCGAAATCATCGACCTGCTCAAAGAGAAAGGCTCGAACTTCGACATCGCGTCTATCTACGAGCTCGACAAAGTGATGAACCAGGGCGTTGGCCCGGATCGCATCAGCTACGGCAACACCATCAAGAAATCCAAGGACATCCGCTACTTCTATGAGAAGGGCGTGCGTCTGTATGCCACCGACTCCGAAGCCGACCTGCGCAACATCGCCAAGGCTGCACCGGGTTCGAAAGTCTACGTGCGCATCCTCACAGAAGGTTCGACCACCGCTGACTGGCCTCTGTCGCGCAAATTCGGCTGCCAGACCGACATGGCCATGGACCTGCTGATCCTCGCTCGCGACCTAGGCCTGGTGCCTTACGGCATCTCGTTCCACGTCGGCTCGCAACAGCGCGACATCAGCGTCTGGGACGCAGCGATCGCCAAGGTCAAAGTGATCTTCGAGCGCCTGAAAGAAGAAGACGGCATCCACCTGAAGCTGATCAACATGGGCGGCGGCTTCCCGGCCAACTACATCACCCGCACCAACAGCCTGGAAACCTACGCTGAAGAAATCATCCGTTTCCTCAAGGAAGACTTCGGTGATGACCTGCCGGAAATCATCCTGGAACCAGGCCGTTCGCTGATTGCCAACGCTGGCATCCTGGTCAGTGAAGTGGTGTTGGTCGCCCGTAAATCCCGTACCGCTGTAGAGCGATGGGTGTACACGGATGTGGGCAAGTTCTCCGGCCTGATCGAAACCATGGACGAAGCCATCAAGTTCCCGATCTGGACCGAGAAGAAAGGCGAGATGGAAGAAGTGGTCATCGCCGGCCCGACCTGCGACAGCGCCGACATCATGTACGAAAACTACAAGTACGGTTTGCCGCTGAACCTGGCGATCGGTGATCGTTTGTACTGGTTGTCGACCGGTGCCTACACCACCAGCTACAGCGCGGTTGAATTCAATGGCTTCCCGCCGCTGAAGTCGTTTTACGTCTAACTCGTAAACAGCCACACAAAAACCCGTGACTTTTCACGGGTTTTTTTATTTCCGCTCTCCTGAAAAACACACTTCCAAGCACCATAAATAGTTACAGACCAAACCACAAACTTGCACCCATCTGAAGTTATGCTACGCGCTCACTTACTTGAAAGGGATTTCAACCATGCCACTTAATACATCGCCTGTATTAAACGCGACCTCGCCACCGATTATTACCAAAGGCGATATTGTACGAATCAAAGAATACATTTCCGAAGCCAAGAAACTCCCAACCAACATCGACGATGTTAAAGCACTGCTAAAAAGCGAAAATACCGGCATCGCCGGGCTGGAGCCTTATGACATTGCAAATACCTGCGCCAAAATCGTTACCAACGCCCATAGCTGGAACGACATAGAACTTTCGATGAAAAAAGTGGCTGGCAGCCTCAAGACATTCTCCGAAGACTTGCGCTATTTCGGAGACGACATTATCGCAGCCATCGAAACCATGCCGGGATATAAAAATTACATTGGCACAATTGAAGGGCTGACGGACGAAGAAATTTCCAAACTTCCCGAGTTGAAAATTGGCTCAGATGAGAAAAACAGATTTCCATCCATCAAGGACTCTATTCAGTTTATTGCAAGTTCCATTGATCAAAAGAAAACCAACAGCACTGACATCCAGCTCCGGCTGAAAGACTTCAAGACCGAGCTGACCGATGTGGTCGCGGTATTGATTGGAGAAAAGCTGAAACTGGCCGGCAATCACGAGTTGAATGCCGAGATCACCCGACTCAACGTTGAAATTGATGATGCTCAACGCCTGGTTAATGAAAAAACCAAAGAGTACGAGCCCAACTTCTTTGAATCCTTCCTGTCGTTTATCGATCCGTTGGGCTACAAAGTTCTACAGCTCAAAGCCAACCTGCAGACTGCACATGTTGCGCCGCTGGTTTGTCGGCGGGATGAACTCACTGAGCAAGTTCGTAAGACAAACGTTCTGACGGGAACGCTGTTGGCCCTTCATGCCCGCTTGTACAGCGTTGACTCTTATATCGTCGGTGCAACACAAAGCACTGCGTTGCTTGAAACCTTATGGATCACCATTTCGGAATACATCAACTCGTCAAAAAACAAAATTGATGGCATTCACGAATTCCTCACACTCAGGGCGTTTGTTTCGAGCCTGAAAGTCGTGCTCAGCAACTGGAAAAACATCGAATCCAATGCCAAGGCGTTGACCCAAGCATTCGACTGATACAAAAACCATCCAACAACTATAAATAAGGATATTTATGACAACACTATCGTATACCGCACCGAACATGTCCGTTATTCGCAACAGTCGAATAACCATTCGCTACCAGGCCCTCACCGGTTCTGCTGACTTGTATATAGAGGCTTTACGAAATGAACTGGTCAAGCTGAATGCAGCCATCACGGATACAGACTTGATTGCGCACAAGACCATAACTACCGCGATCATCAACCTGGATACCGCGACACTCAATGAGACACTGGAGGCGTTGACCGCGCTGTCTACGGGGGACATGAATCCGCCAACCAGAAACGCCATTGAGGTCTATACCAAAATAGCCAGGCAATTGATCTCGCAATGCACTGATAACCTGGGCACAGCTCAGACCGACCTCAGCCACGCGCTCTACGATGTCAGGTATTCCCCCATCAGTGACAACCAATTCAAAATTGCTGAACTGGCGCAGGTACGCGAGGTTCTGGCCACCGAACGGGACAAGGAAATCCCACCTGTGGAAAAGCTCTTGGATGATGAAAAGGTCTTGAATGAAGCGATCCGTCTATTTCAAAGCCTCAGTTTCATTGATCGCGTGAAACCTCTTCTCGAGCAATTGACCGGGATGATCGGCACTCAACCTGAAACACCCCAAACGGCTGCAATGAAAGCCGGCGTATTGGTCGCGAACAAGTTTCTTGATGAGGCAAACGAACTGATCAAATACCAGGGCCTGATCACGGCGCGCACCACGCTTCGGGTTCGTCTAGTAGAACGACAGGGTCGCCTGAGTTCTCTTGTCAGCCAAATCAGTGATAACGACAAGAAAGCCAAACAACTGAACGACACTAAAAAAGTGATTGAGCCGCGCGATTCGTATGTCAATGAAACGAGCAACATTGTCGAAGCGTTGTCGTTGTTTCTTGAAGCCATCAACGAGGATACCGGGGACGACCTTGTCAAAAAGGGCCGACATCTGATCTCGCAGGCCAAGCCGTTGGCGTCCTACCTGGCCAACCTCAAAGGTCAGTGGCTACGCGACTAATGTTGCTGCTGAGCGAGTTCGGACGCCCGTTGCCGGTATTCCTGGGCCATCGCACGGATCGCAGGGTGCGGGGCGTTGAGTAATGCATCCCCACTCACCCGAAGAAAGTTCTGGTTACCGCCGGTCAATGCCCGGCGTAACCAGGACATGGCTTCGTCAACCTGCCCGTCATCTGCCAACAGCGCCGCATAACTGAACTGACCGCGAAAATCCCCGCCTTCGGCAGATCGTTGGTACCAAAGTCGCGCCGCCAATGGATCTGCAGGGCAAACCCGTCCCTCTTCCAGATACCGCCCCAATAGATTCATCGACTTGGCATGGCCCAGTTCCGCGGCCCGTCGATAAAGATCCAGGGCTTGCGACTGATCGACCATCACCCCTCGCCCGGTGGCCAGCAGATTGGCGTAGTTGTACATCGCCCAATCCAGCCCGGCTTCGGCGGCCATTCGATAATGCCCCGCGGCAACCGCCGCATCAGCGGCACAACCCCAGCCATGCTCATGACAACGACCGAGCATGTTGCGCGCCATCAAGTGGCCGCGCTGGGCGGCAATCTCGAACCAGCGCAACGCCAGCGGTTGATCCTGCGCAATGCCCTGCCCGTCCAGCAGGATCTGTCCAAGCAGCGCCTGAGCTTCGAGTACGTTTTCACGGGCGGCGATCAGAATGGCCTGGGCTGCGCGTGCATGGCTTTCCTCGAGCATGGCTTTGAGGCGATCGCCGTCGAGGACTTCTTCGCGGCGCAATTGGAAACTCATACGTCGACCCAGCGGCGTAACAAGTTGTGATAAGTGCCGGTGAGGCGAATCAGTGAAGGGTGATCCGGCATGTCCTGCGTCAGTTGCTGGATCGCGCCATCCATCTCGAACAACAAGGCGCGCTGGCTGTCTTCCCGCACCAGGCTTTGGGTCCAGAAGAAAGAGGCATAGCGCGTGCCGCGCGTCACGGCGTTGACCTTGTGCAGGCTGGTGCCGGGATACAGGACCATGTCACCGGCCGGCAACTTCACGCGCTGGGTGCCGAAGGTGTCCTGGATTTCCAGTTCACCGCCGTCGTAATCCTCAGGGTCACTGAAGAACAATGTTGCCGAGAGATCGGTGCGCACGCGCTCGATGCTGTTTTTCGGCTGGCGCACGGCGTTGTCGATATGGAAGTCGAAACTGCCACCGGCCGTGTAACAGTTCAGCAATGGTGGGAAGACTTTGTGCGGTAACGCGGCGGACATGAACAGCGGATTCTTCCACAGCCGCTCAAGCAGTGCCGCGCCCACCTCCTTGGCCAGTGGATGACCTTCGGGCAACTGCAGATTGTGCTTGGCCTTGGCCGACTGGTAGCCGGCGGTGATTTTGCCGTCGGCCCAATCAGCCTGCTCCAGAGCCTCGCGGATGCGCTGCACTTCTTCTTTCGCGAACACGCCGGGAATGTGCAACAGCATGGGGATAACACCTAAGAACAAAGAGGCGGCAATGGTATTGATTCTTATTGCCCGTGTAAAACCCCCTGACGAACGAGCCCGCAAAAACCGTAAGGTCAAAGTGTAAAGAATGTAAATTCAGTGCGAATAGTAACGTTTCGCAATTGATACAAATACTTGTTTACCCTATATTCCGCGGCCTCAAATCCTTGGGGAGGGGAATTCACATGTCACGCCAACAATCACAATCACCGGTCAGTTCACCGCGTTTGCTCGCGTCTGCAATTGGCGTGGCGATCACTGCCAGCTCTGCCGGCCATATGGTTTTCGCGGCTGAAAAAGCCGACGAAAAAGCACCGGGCAATTCGATTTCCCTTGGCGCCACCGCCATCACTGGCGAAGCCCAGGATGCGACTTCCTACAACGTCGAAAAAGCCTCCTCGCCCAAGTACACCGCACCGCTGGTGGACACGCCGCGTTCGGTCACCGTTATCCCGCAACAAGTCCTCAAGGACACCGGCGCGCTCAATATGCAGGACGCGCTGCGCACCGTTCCGGGCATCACCTTCGGTGCCGGTGAAGGTGGCAACCCACAAGGCGACCGTCCGTTCATTCGCGGTTTCGACGCCCAGGGCGATACTTACCTTGATGGCGTGCGCGACACCGGCTCGCAAAGCCGCGAGATCTTCGCGGTCGAGTCGATCGAAGTCAGCAAAGGCCCGAACTCGGCCATTGGCGGCCGTGGCGCGGCGGGTGGCAGCATCAACCTGGTGAGCAAGAAGGCGCACCTGGGCGACTCGTTCGACGGCGGATTTACCTGGGGTTCGGACCAGACCCAGCGTTACACCATGGACGGCAACTACCAGTTCAGCGATAGCGCCGCTGGCCGTCTGAACCTGATGAGCCACGAAAGCAACGTCGCCGGCCGTGACAAAGTCGATTACGACCGCTGGGGCGTCGCACCGTCGCTGGCGTTCGGCCTGGGCACCGACACCCGGGTCAACCTCGATTACTACCATCTGGAAAGCAACGACACGCCAGACTCGGGCATTCCGTACACCATTCCTGTCGCAGGTTCGGCCGCCCGCGCCAAATCGAACCCGGACAAGCCTTTTGCCGGCGGTGACGACAGCAATTTCTATGGCCTGGACCGCGATTTCCGCAAGGGCCGCACCGACACGGCGACCTTCGCCATCGAGCACGACCTGAACGACGCGCTGACTGTCAAAAACACCTTGCGCCATGGCACCAGCATGCAGGATTACATCCTGACCCAGCCAGACGACAGCAAGGGCAACGTCAACAACGGCAGCGTCTGGCGTCGGGCCAACACCCGCGTCAGCAACACCGAGACCACCACCAACCAGACGGATCTGTTCGGTGACGTCTACATCGCCGGGTTCAAGAACAGCTTCGCCACCGGTATCGAGTTGAGCCACGAGGAAAGCCAGAAGTCCTCGTACAACGTCAACACCGACACCACGCCGACGACGGCGGCTGTGACAACCAACTGCAATCCGGCGATCATCGGCGCACGGAGCGGCTACAACTGCACGTCGCTGTCCAACCCGACTCCGAACGATCCATGGAACGGTGCAATCTCACGCAACTACGCCGGTACGGACACCAAAGCCAACACCTATGCGCTGTATGCGTTCGATACCCTGGAACTGTCCGAGCAGTGGCTGGTGAACATGGGGCTGCGTTACGACCATTTCGACACCGACTACAAAACCTTCAACGGCTCCAGCGTGACCACGTCCAAGGGCGATGACACCAGCGAGTTCGTCACCGGGCAGTTCGGCGTGGTCTACAAGCCCGCAGAAAACGGCAGCATCTATGCGTCCTATGCCACCTCCGCCACGCCACCGGGCAACACCCTGGGCGAAGGTCAGGAAGGCAATCCGCTGGGTGGCACGCCGGACCGCAACGGCAACTTGCTGAAAAGCGACATGGAGCCGGAAACCACCAAGAACTACGAAATCGGTACCAAGTGGGATCTGTTGAATGATCGTCTGTCGCTGACCGCCGATATCTTCCGCACCGAGAAAGAAAACGCCCGCGTTCAAGTCGACACCACGTCCTATGAAAACGCCGGCAAAACCCGCGTTCAGGGCGTCGAACTGTCGGCCAGCGGCAAGCTCACCGACAAATGGCAAGTGTTCGCCGGTTACGCCTACATGGACAGCGAGCAAGTCGATGGCGGCCCGCTGGGCGCGGCCAACGATGGCAACGAACTGCCTAACACGCCGAAAAACAGCGCCAGCCTGTGGACCACCTATCAGGTCACACCGAAGCTGACCATCGGCGGCGGTGCGTTCTACGTCGACGATGTATTCGGCAGCGTGGCCAACACCACCATGGTTGATTCCTACGTTCGTTACGACGCGATGGCCGCCTACAAGCTGAGCAAAAACATCGACCTGCAACTGAACGTGCAAAACCTGACCAACGAAACCTATTACGACAAAGCCTTCTCGACCCACTTCGCCAATCAGGCGGCGGGCCGTACGGCATTGCTGAGCACTAACTTCCACTTCTGATAGAAGCGAGAAGACGAAGGCCCCGTTCATCTATATGAGCGGGGCTTTTGTGCGTAAAAAAGAATGCTTCTCGACCACCCACGGCATAATGCGCGCCGTGATGACAATTTTCGGACGAACAAGGCGAGCGATGTGTTGAAGAAAACCCTGTTCCAGTTGCACTGGTTTTTCGGCATCAGTGCCGGGCTGGTCCTGGCCCTGATGGGCATCACCGGGGCGACGGTATCGTTTCAGGATGAAATCCTGAGCGTGCTGAACCCTTCTGTGTTGCAGGTCGAGAAGCAGGTGGCAGGCGTGCTGCCTCCTGTCGAACTGGTCGAGCGCATCGAAGCCGCTTCCGGTAAAAAAGTCTCCATGCTCAGTGTCGAGACCGACAGCGGCGCTGCGGCCAAGGTGTTCTTCACGCCGCCACCCGGCCAGCGCCGGGGCGAGATGCGTTACTTCGACCCGTATACCGCGGATTTCATGGGCGATGCCACCGGGCAGGACTTCTTCGGCTTCATGCTGCAACTGCACCGCTTCCTCGCCATGGGCGATACCGGTCGACAAATCACCGGCGCGTGCACGCTGATCCTGGTTTTCTTCTGCCTCTCGGGTCTCTACCTGCGCTGGCCACGCCAGTGGAAAAACTGGCGTACCTGGCTGACCCTCGACTGGAAGAAAAAGGGCCGCAGCTTCAACTGGGACCTGCACTCGGTGGCCGGTACGTGGTGCCTGGTGTTTTACCTGTTGGCGGCGCTGACCGGATTGTCGTGGTCCTATGAGTGGTACAACAAAGGCTTGACTCGACTGCTTTCCGACGCCCCGCAAAACGAGCGCATGCGCGGCGGGCGTGGCCCTGCGCCAAGCGGTCCGGCGCCGACTGCCGATTACGCGTTGATGTGGAGCAGCATCTACAGCTCTGCCGGACCGGCACTCAGTGCCTATAACATCCGCATGCCGCCAGTGGCCGGGCAACCCGCCACCGTGTTCTACCTGTTGAAGACCTCACCGCACAATCGCGCGTTGAACCAGATCACCCTTGATCCGGCCTCTGGCGTGGTCAAACGGATTGAGCGATACAGCGACAAGAGCCTCAAGGCTCAATTGCTGACGAGCATTTACGCGCTGCACGTGGGCAGCTATTTCGGCATTGTCGGGCGAATCATCCTGACGATCAGCGCGCTGACCATGCCGCTGTTTTTCGTCACCGGCTGGCTGCTGTACCTCGACCGTCGGCGCAAGAAAAAACAGATCAACGATGCCCGCAAAGGCTTCGCGCAAACCGGCAGCAACACGCCGGCCTGGTTGATCGGCTTCGCCAGCCAAAGCGGCTTTGCCGAGCAACTGGCGTGGCAGACTGCCGGGCAGTTGCAGGCGGCCGGCGTGCCGGTAAAGGTTCAGCCGCTGGCGAATGTCAGCGAACAGGATTTGCGTGAGTCCAGCAACGCATTGTTCGTGGTCAGCACCTTCGGCGACGGCGAAGCACCGGACAGTGCCCGCGGTTTCGAACGCAAAGTGCTGGGCCGGGCGCCGAGCCTGGCGAGCCTGAACTACGCGGTATTGGGCCTGGGTGATCGCCAATATCAACACTTCTGCGGTTTCGCCCGACGCCTGCACACCTGGCTGGGCGAACATGGCGGCAAGACCTTGTTCGCGCCGGTGGAAGTCGACAGCGGCGATCCGTATGCCCTGCGTCACTGGCAACAACAGTTGGGGCTACTGACCGGACAAACGCCGGCCGACACCTGGCAGGCACCGAGCTACGACAACTGGACCCTGACCCGCCGCGAGTTGATGAACCCGGACAGCAGCGGTGCGCCGGTGTATTTGCTCGGACTTGCAGCCCCGACGACCAGCAGCTGGCTGGCCGGTGACTTGCTGGAAATGCTGCCACGCAATAGTTCATGGGCGATCGAGCATTTCCTCGATGGCCTGGGCATCGAAGGCCGGGCCACGGTGACCTACGATGGCCTGACCCAACCTCTGGAGCAGTCCCTGGCGAGTCGCCAATTGCCCGAGAATCGAGCGCATCTGGTCGGCCTGCACGCCCAGGCGCTGTTGGACGCCCTGGTGCCATTGGCCATGCGCGAATACTCCATCGCCTCGATAGCGGCAGACGGCGTGCTGGAACTGATCGTGCGTCAGGAAGTGCATCCCGACGGCAGCCTGGGCGTCGCTTCCGGCTGGCTGACCGAGCATGCGCCAGTGGGCAGCACCGTCAGTATGCGGGTGCGACGTAACAGCGGTTTCCATTTGCCGACCGAGCCGGTGCCGATGATTTTGCTGGGCAACGGCACCGGTCTCGCCGGGCTGCGCAGCTTGTTGAAAGCGCGGATTGCCGATGGACAAACACGCCATTGGCTGTTGTTTGGCGAGCGCAACCGCGAACACGACTACCTGTGTCGCGACGAACTCGAAGAGTGGCTGATCTCGGGGGACATCGAGCGACTGGACCTTGCTTTTTCGCGGGATCAGGCCGAAAAGATCTACGTGCAGGATCGACTGCGCGAGTCCGCCGAAACGTTAAAGCAATGGCTGGCTGAAGGTGCTGTGATCTACATCTGCGGAAGCTTGCAAGGCATGGCTTCAGGGGTGGATCACGTGCTCAACGAAACGCTCGGCATTGAAGAAGTCGACCGGCTGATCGAGCAAGGCCGCTACCGCCGCGACGTCTACTGACCCCCCATAGTCCCTGTGGGAACGAGCTTGCTCGCTCCCACAGGGCCAAGGTGTACAGCTATCGACTTCTTTTTCACACCGGCTGCAGTTTTTGCTCAAACACCCCCACACCATCCAGATCCCGCAACACCACACTCATCTCCCCCGTCTGACCGTCGATATTCACCTCGCCAAAAAACTGAAACCCGGCAAACGGCGAAGTGTTCTGCGCGGGTGGGGCTTTCTCGAAGACCACCTCGGGGCCAAAGGTTTTATCCAGCGGATTGGGCCCGAAACTCCCCGCATTCAACGGCCCGGCGACAAACTCCCAGAACGGTTCGAAGTCCTGAAAAGCAGCACGGTCCGGGTGGTAATGATGCGCGGCGCAGTAATGCACATCCGCGGTCAGGAACACAAAATTGCGCACCTGTTGCGCCCGCAAGAAACCCAGCAACTCGGCGATTTCCAGCTCACGTCCCTGGGCTGGACCGGGATCGCCGTTGGCCACCGCTTCCCAGCGCGTCACACCGGGGCTGACTTCGCCGTCCGGCACGCCGAGGCCGATCGGCATGTCGGCCGCGATCACTTTCCATTGCGCGCTGGAGCCTTTCAACGAAGCCTTCAACCAGTCCAGTTGCTCGCGACCGAGAAAGGGTTTTTCACCGCCAAGATTGTCGTCATTGGCCCCGCGATAGCTGCGCATGTCCAACACGAACACATCCAGCAAGGGCCCATAGCTGAGCTTGCGATAAATACGTCCGCCACCGTCGGCGCTCTGCAGGCGCATCGGTGCATATTCCAGCCAGGCTTGCCGCGCACGGCCCACCAGGCTGTGGATATCTTTGCTTTTGTAGCGCCCGTCGAGTTGTTTACCCGGCGACCAATTGTTCACCACTTCGTGGTCGTCCCACTGCCAGATCTGTGGGACCTCGGCGTTGAAACGACGAATGTTTTCGTCCATCAGGTTGTAGCGGTAATTGCCGCGATAGTCGTCGAGGGTTTCGGCGACCTTGCTCTTGGCTTCACTGGTGATGTTGCGCCACACACGACCACTCTCAGTCGTGAGCTGAGCCGGCACCGGGCCGTCGGCGTAGATGGTGTCGCCGCTGTGGATAAAGAAGTCCGGCAGGCGCAGGCGCATGGCTTCGTAGATGCGCATGCCGCCAATGTCGGGGTTGATGCCGAAGCCCTGGCCGACGGTATCGCCGCTCCAGACGAAACGGATGTCGCGACGGGCTTGCGGCACGCTGCGCAAGTGGCCGAACCAGGGCTCGCTGACGGCACCACTCTGGGCATCTTCGAAGGACACACGGTAGAAAATCGCCTGGTCGGCGGGCAGCCCGGTGAGCTCCACGCGCGCGGTGAAATCGCTGCGCGCATCGGCCACTGGCGAGACGAGTCGGCGGGGGTTGCCGAACAGGCTGCGGGTGTCCCATTCCACCACCATCCGCGCCGGACGGTCGCTGCGACTCCAGATCATCGCCCGGTCGCCCAGCAAGTCGCCGGACTGCACACCGTCGGTCAGTTGCGGACGATCCTGGACTGACGCAATCACTGCCGGCGCCAGCCCAGGAAGCAACAGGCCGGCGCCGACGGCCTGGATGACACGGCGGCGGCCGAGATCGAATTCGCTCATGGTGTTCTCCCTGAAAAGGAAAACTTAAACACGCGCGCGTGACGCTGATGTGAAAACGCGATCCTGTGGGAGCGAGGGGCCTCGCTCCCACAGGATCTTGCATCAGGCCTTGGCCGGCTCCAGTGCCAACTCAACTGATTCCGGCCGCTTGACCACCGCGTAAACCACCGCTGTCAGCAGACTGCCGGCCACAATCGCCAGCAAATACAGCAGCGCATGGTTGATCGCATTCGGGATCGCCAACACAAACAAGCCGCCGTGCGGCGCCATCAGTTTGCAGCCGAAATACATCGACAACGCACCGGTCAGCGCACCACCGGCAATGCTCGCCGGAATCACCCGCAGCGGGTCTTTGGCGGCAAACGGAATTGCCCCTTCGGAGATAAAGCACAGCCCCAATACCAGCGCCGCCTTACCTGCCTCGCGCTCGGTCTGGGCGAACTTGCGACGCGCAATGAACGTGGCGATGCCGAGGCCAATCGGCGGCACCATACCGGCGGCCATGGTCGCAGCCATCGGTGCATAACTCTGGGACGCCAGAAGCCCGACCGAGAACGCGTAAGCCGCCTTGTTGATCGGCCCGCCCAGGTCGACGCACATCATGCCGCCCAGCAACACACCCAGCAGAATCGCGTTGGTGGTGCCCATGCTGTCGAGGAAGTGCGTGAGCGCTTCGAGCATGCCGGCCACCGGTTTGCCGACCACGTAGATCATCACCAGGCCGGTGAACAGGCTCGCCAGCAACGGGATGATCAGGATCGGTTTCAGCGCCTCAAGACTTTGCGGCAAACGCGCATAACGATTGATCGCCTGCGCCGCGTAACCGGCGATGAAACCGGCAATGATTCCGCCTATGAAACCGGCACCGAGGGTGCTCGCCAGCAAACCGCCAATCATCCCCGGCGCCAGGCCCGGACGGTCGGCGATCGAGTAGGCGATATAACCCGCCAGCAGCGGCACCATCAGCTTAAACGCGGTCTCGCCGCCGATCTGCATCAGCGCCGCCGCCAACGTGCCCGGTTCCTTGAATGCGGTGATACCGAACACGAAGGACAAGGCGATCATCAAGCCGCCCGCCACCACCATCGGCAACATGAACGACACACCGGTCAGCAGGTGTTTGTAGACGCCGGACTTCTCTTGCTTGGCTGGGCCTTGGGCGCCGGTTGCAGCAGTTTCCTGCTTGCCTTCGGCCAAGGCTTTTTTCAGTGTCGCTTCAGCTTGCTTGAGGGCAATACCAGTGCCGCAGCGGTAAATCTTCTTGCCGGCGAAACGCTCGGTGGCGACTTCGATGTCGCAGGCCAGCAACACCACATCGGCATCGGCGATCGCGGCAGCACTCAATGGATTGCGCGCACCGACCGAGCCCTGGGTTTCGATTTGCAGCTCGTAGCCCAGGCGTTTGGCCGCTTGCTGCAAGGCTTCGGCAGCCATGAACGTATGCGCGACACCAGTCGGGCAGGCCGTGATTGCCACCAGTCGTGGCACGTTTTGCACGACGGCAACCGGCTCGGCGATGGCTTCGGGGGCGACGTAAACCTGAGCCTCTTCGGCACCTCGGCGCAGCACCGCTTCGACGTCCTGCAGAGCCTGGGCTGGCGTGCTCTGGAATACACGCTTGCCGACGAATCGGGACATGTCGACCGGGGCGCTGGTGACCAGCAACACCCACTCGGCACCCTCGATCGTGGCCGCCGACAATTGGCGTTCCGGGTGCGCCGCATCGTTGACTTCAACGCAGGTGCTCCAGCCCTGACGCTGGGCCGCCGCATCGAGCAAGCGGGCGCACAGCACACTGGTGACCATGCCGTTCGGACAGGCCGTAACAATGGCTAACTTCATGACAAACCCTCTTATTGTTCTGTCAGGGGGCGCACGCGCACACCCTGTTCGAGCTGCGCCAGTTGCGCGGCGTCGTTGATGCCGAAACCGATCTGGGTGACCGCCATCGCGGCAATCGCCGTGGCCGTGCGCAGGGTCTGTTCGGGCGTATCGGCGCTGAGCAAACCGTGGAGCATGCCGGCCAACAACGAATCACCCGCGCCCACCGTACTGGCGACGCTGACCTTGGGCGGCGTGGCGTGCATCGCCGAACCGACACTGAACCAGTTCACGCCATCGGCGCCGTGGGAGATCACCACATGCTCGATGCCTTGAGCGTGCAAACGGCTCGCTGCTTCAGCCTGGGCGGCGACCGAAATCACCTCGCTACCCAGCACCTCGGCAAGCTCTTCGCTGTTTGGCTTGATCAGCCAGGGACCGGCCTTGAGCGCGGCACGCAAGGCTTCGCCACTGGTGTCGAGGGCGACTTTCAAGCCAAGGTTTTTCAACCGTGAAATCAACGCCTGCAACCACGCAGGGCTGATGCCTTGAGGCAGGCTGCCAGCGACGACAACGGCTTCATGGCCCGACGCAATCTGGTCGAGTCGATCGAGCAATGCTTGTTGCGCGGCCTCATCCACCATCGGTCCAGGACCGTTGATATCGGTGATGCGCCCATCGCTTTCCGCCAGTTTGATATTGCTGCGCGTCTCGCCGGGCACGCGGATAAACGCGTCGACAAAACCACGTTTGGCGAACAGGGTTTCGAACGCTTGCAGGTTGTCTTCACCGAGGAAACCGCTGACGGTGAGCTGATGCCCAAGGTCCGCCAGCACCTGCGCCACGTTCACGCCTTTGCCAGCGGCGTGGGTGTGCATCTCGTCGCTGCGATTGACTTGACCTGGGGCCAGCAGCGGCAGTTGAACGGTGAGGTCCAGCGCCGGATTGAGGGTCAGGGTTAGAATCTTGGCCATTACAGGGCCTCCACTAATGCGCGCACTTCATTCGCGCTGCCCACGGCCAATGCCTGCTGGGCGAGAATTCGGGTCTGGGCCAGGCTGAGCTCGCGCACGCGCGCCTTGACCTCGGCGATGCTGCGGCCTGACACGCTGAGTTCATCCACACCCAGCCCGACCAGCACCGGCACAGCCAGCGGATCAGCCGCCAACTCGCCGCACACGCCGACCCATTTGCCGTGGGCATGGGCGGCGCGCACGGTGATGTCGATCAGTTGCAGCACCGCTGGATGCAACCCGTCAGCCTGGGCCGACAAGGTTGGATGACCACGGTCGATGGCCAGGGTGTATTGGGTCAGGTCATTGGTGCCGACGCTGAAAAAGTCGACCTCTTTGGCCAGCACCGGCGCCAGCAATGCAGCCGACGGCACTTCAATCATGATCCCCAATTGCAGGTCTGCAACCGGAATTTCCAGACGCAGGCGTTCAGTCATGTCCCGAGCCTGGCGCCACTCATCGACGCTGCCGACCATCGGGAACATGATCCGCAGCGGACGGTTGTCGGCGGCACGCAACAAGGCGCGCAATTGCGCTTCCATGATCTGCGGGCGCTGCAGGGTAAGGCGAATGCCGCGCACGCCGAGGAACGGGTTTTCTTCTTTGGCGATCGGCCAATACGGCAGCGGTTTGTCGCCACCGACATCAAGGGTGCGCACCACCAGCGGACGACCGGCCAGGCCATCGAGGACGCGCCGGTATTCGACTTCCTGAGTGGCTTCGTCCGGGGCTTGCGAGTGGGCCATGAAAATCAGTTCGGTGCGCAGCAAGCCAATGCCTTCGGCGCCCTGCTCCACCGCGCTGGTGACGCCTGCGCTTTCGCCGATGTTGGCGAACACTTCGACCGCGTGGCCATCGGTGGTCAACGCCGGTTGATGGCGTTGCTCGGCGGCGGCCTTGAGACGTTGTTCGCGGGTGTCGCGCTCTTGCGTGGCGCGCTGCAAGGTGGCGGCGTCGGCATCGACGTGCAAGCGACCGCGCTGGCCATCGATCAGCAATGGCGTGCCCGGTGCCAGCAGCAACACCGCCGCACCGGCACCGACCAACGCCGGAATACCCAGCGCCCGGGCAACGATCGCACTGTGCGCAGTGGCGCCGCCACGGGCAGTAAGAATGCCGGCGACCCGCAGCGGATCGAGACGCGCCACGTCGGACGGGCCGACTTCATCCATCACCAGGATGTACGGCTGCTCGGGCTCGCTCGGGGTTTCGATGCCACTCAGTTGCGCCAGCACACGACGGCCGATGTCGCGCAAGTCCGCTGCGCGTTCGGCGAGCAGCGCGTCCTGCAACGATTCCTGTTGTTTGGCCGCCGCTTCAATCACCGCCATCCACGCCGCTTCAGCGCTTTCGCCTTGCTTGAGGCGCGTGTCGACTTCATCGGTCAATTCCGGATCGTCGAGCATTTCCTGATGGGTGATGAAAATCTCGCGAATGGCCTTGGACTTGCTGCGTTCGATCAGCCCTTCGATGTCGCGACGCACGTCGGCCAGCGCCTGTTTGAGACGCTCGCGCTCGATTGCGGCAGACTCACCGCGCAGCGGGTATTCGATGGTTTGCAGCACTTGGATATGTGCCGGGCCGATGGCGATTCCCGGCGCAGCGGCGATGGCCTGAATCAGACTGCCGGATTTCGGTGCGAGCATCACTTCGGCGACATCGGCGAATACTTCACGCTGCTGACTGACCGCCGGCAACGGCTCGACTTCTTCCCCGAGACCTTCTTCGATGGCCGCCAACAGGGCTGGCAATGCGTCGGCGGCGATGCTCGGTTCGGCGACGAATTCCAGCACCTGACCACGGCGGGCGCCGAGGCTGAGCAGCTTGCTCAAGCTCTTCACCGACACGGCGCTGTCCTGCCCCTCGACGATGCGTACGCGGATTTCACCTTCAAAACTTTTCGCCAGTTGCGCAAGGATCTTCGCCGGGCGCGCATGCAAGCCGTGGGCGTTGGCCAGGGCGATACGAGCACTTGGCCAATCCGCCGGCAACTCACCGCCCAGGACTTCAAGCACCGCGCGGCTGCTGGTGGCACGACCCAATTCGTGGCCGCGACCTTCGATCAGCAATGCACACAGGCGTTCGAGCAGGGCTTGATGCGCCTCGCCGAGACTGGCGAGGCAAAACAAGCCGCTGAGCGGCTGGCCGAGGTAACGTATCGGCTTGTCCGGGGTGACGAAGGCGAGCCCGGGGCGTTTCACAGTCTGTTCGCTGTGCAACCACCACAAACCATCGCCCAGGGGCAGCGCTTCGACTTGTTGCAAGACCGCGGAGAATCCGTTGCTCACACAATCCGCCTGACGCAGCAAACGCGCACCACGCCAGACCAACTCTTCGAAATCATCGGCGGAAACTCCGAGGCCGATCATCTGCGCATCCAGCGCCAGCTCCTGCGGCGCGCCTTGCAACAGTTTCAGCAAGGCTTCGGCGGTGCTGGCGCGACGCAGGGCCTGACCCAGATCGGTCTCGCCGAGGGCACGGGTCAGCAGTTGCAGCAAACGCAGGTGCTCGTCGGACTTGGCGGCAATACCAATCGCCAGGTAAACAATCTGGCCATCGCCCCAATCCACGCCTTCAGGGAACTGCATCAGGCGCACGCCAGTGGAAAACACCTGATCGCGGGTATCCGGGGTACCGTGGGGGATGGCAATACCTTGACCGAGAAAGGTCGAGCCCTGGGCTTCGCGCGCCTGCAAACCGGCGAGGTAACCCTCGGCAACCAAACCATCGGCGACCAGATGTTGGGCCAGCAAGTGCAACGCTGCGGACTTATCCACAGCCGATTGGCCCATGGATATCTGCTCTATGGTGAGCTCGAGCATGCTTTCTCCTTTTTGGCGTCTGTGGGCGCCAGGTATTGTTTTGAATGATTCAGCTTAGGCGCTTGGTCATGACTTTTGGCGGTTTCGCGGCAGAACCGTCCAAATGCACCTATAACGTAGAAAATACGCTTGCTGAATCGTTTAATCTAGAATGATTGGCACGTTACTCGATAATGTCTCATCCTTGAAGCCCAACTTGTCGGATACGTTGCGACAATGGTCACCTGTCCGAATCGGGTAGGATTGTCAAAAATGTCGGGCGAAAAACAAGGAAACCCCCGAGTTGAAACTCAGTGATATCGCACAATTGGCCGGTGTGTCCGTTACCACCGCCAGTTACGTCATCAATGGCAAGGCCGAACAGCAACGCATCAGCAGCGCCACCGTCGAGCGCGTGCGTGCCGTCGTTGAACAACATGGTTTTACACCTAATCCCCAGGCGGCCGGACTGCGCAGCCGGCACACCCGCACCCTGGGCTTCATTCTGCCGGATCTGGAAAACCCCAGTTACGCACGAATTGCCAAATTGCTCGAGCAAGGCGCCCGGGCTCGCGGCTATCAGTTGCTGATCGCCAGTTCGGACGATGCGCCGGACAGCGAGCGTCAATTGCTCAAACTGTTCCGCGCGCGACGCTGTGATGCACTGATCGTCGCCAGCTGCCTGCCGGCCGGTGACGACAGCTACCGTCAGTTGCAAGCGAAAGGCATTCCGATCATTGCCATCGACCGGGTGATGGAACCCGAGCATTTCTGTTCGGTGATCAGCGATGACCGTGAGGCCAGCCTGCAATTGACCCGCAGCCTGCTCGATCCGCTGCCCAAGCAAATTGCGTTGATTGGCGCGCGTCCCGAGCTGAGCATCAGTCAGGAACGGGCTGCCGGGTTCAAAGAGGCGTTGGCCGGATTCAAGGGCGATGTGCTGATCGAACACGGCGAGTCGTTCAGCCGTGAATGCGGTAAACAGTTGATGGAAGAGCTGCTGCAGCGCCTGGGGCATTTGCCGGATGCGTTGGTGACCACGTCCTACGTGCTGCTCCAAGGCGTGTTCGATGCCTTGCACGATTTCCCGCTCAAGACCCGCCCGCTGCGCCTGGGCACCTTCGGCGACACGCAGCTGCTGGACTTCCTGCCACTGCCGGTCAACGCCATGGCCCAGCAGCACCAACTGATCGCCGACAAAGCCCTGGCGCTGGCGCTGGCCGCCATCGAACAGTCCGATTACCAACCCGGCGTGCAGGCCATTGCGCGGACCTTCAAGCAACGTATTCGCCAGGACTGAACCGTGGAGCTGATCGACAGCCACACTCATCTGGATTTTCCGGACTTCGACGAAGATCGCGCGGCGCTGCTGACCGAAAGCCGCGCCCTCGGGGTGCGGCGGATGGTGGTGCTGGGGGTGTTCCAGGGTAACTGGCAACGGGTCTGGGACCTGGTGCAAAGCGATCCTGACCTGTATGCGGCGTTCGGCTTGCACCCGGTGTATCTGGACGATCATCGCCCAGAAGATTTAACTGCCCTCGGTGATTGGCTGACTCGACTCGCCGGTCATCGGCAATTGTGCGCTGTGGGCGAGATCGGCCTGGACTACTTCATCGAAACCCTGGATCGCGAGCGCCAGCAGGCGTTGTTCGAGGCGCAGTTGCAACTGGCGGCGGACTTCAATCTTCCGGCGCTGATTCATGTGCGACGCAGCCATGCGACAGTGATTGCCACGCTCAAGCGATTCAAGCTGAAACGCGCAGGGATCATTCATGCCTTCGCCGGTAGCCGGGAAGAAGCCCGCGAATACATCAAGCTAGGGTTCAAACTTGGCCTCGGTGGCGCGGCCACCTGGCCTCAAGCGTTGCGCATGCACCGTGTGCTCGCCGAGTTGCCGCTGGATTCGGTGGTTCTGGAAACCGATTCGCCGGACATGGCGCCCGTCATGTTTCCCGGTCAGCGCAACACCCCCGCGCACCTGCCGGCGATCTGCTCGGCACTGGCGCACATCATGGCGATCAGTCCCGAGCAATTGGCCGAGACGAGCACAGCCAATGCCTGTGCGCTGTTCAACTGGTAATCAGTCGGCGTGAGCCTTGGCGGCTTCCAGAATCAGCGTCATGTGTTGCTTGTGCCGAGCGAATTGCACGACACCGAAATAGATCAGTATCGCAATCAGTGAAAAATTCAGCTGTTCGACCACGCTGATTAACCTGATCCACTCCATCACCAATGCCACCAGCAACGCGGTGCACACGGTCACCAATGTGCTTGCCCGCAACATGGCCAGGGAGTCGATGGACTTCAAGCGCTTGATCTGGTGCGGGTCGCTCAATTTCAACGCTTTATGGCAGTGGGAACAGGCGAACGATTCGTTGATGGCGATAGCGTTGAGTTGCCAGGGTTCGAGCACAAGCGTGGTTTCACAGTGGGCGCAGCGCCCCTGGACTCCAATTGTTGCAGATGACATCACCGAGCCTCCTCAGGGCGGGTCAGAGTGGTTGATCTTCCTTCATTGAAGACTAAAAAAAGAGAACTCGCATGAAATCAGGAAGTTGCCGACCTGATTAGGGAAAAAATACTACAGACACGGCACAAAAAACGGTGGAAGTGAACTCGCTCCCACCGTTGATTTACCGTGTGGCATTACACCCGGAACGCGCTGATCAATTGCTTGAGTTCCACGACCTGAGCCGACAACGCGCGACTGGCATCCTCCGTCTGGTGCGCGCCTTCAGCGGTGCGCTCACCGGCCCGGTTGATCTCGACGATGTTCTGGTCAATATCATGGGCAACGGCTGTCTGCTGCTCTACCGCCGCGGCGATCTGCTGGTTCTGGTCGACGATCATGCCGACGGCGCCAAGAATGTTTTCCAGCGCCTGCTGGACTTTTTCCGACTGCCCGACGGTGCCATCGGCCATTTGGTGGCTGATGCCCATCGCTTTCACCGCAGCGCCGACACCGCTGTGCAGCTTGGCGATCATCTGCTCGATTTCCTCGGTCGATTGCTGGGTTCGCTTGGCCAGGGTTCGCACCTCATCGGCCACCACCGCAAAGCCACGGCCCTGCTCGCCGGCGCGTGCGGCTTCGATGGCGGCATTGAGGGCCAGAAGATTGGTCTGTTCGGCAATGCTCTTGATCACTTCCAGCACGCGACTGATGGACTGGCTGTCGCTGGCCAGTTGATTGACCACCTGCACCGACTGGACGATCTCGCTGGCCAGCTGCGCGATGCTGCCCTGCTGGGACTCCACCAGCCCGCGCCCGCTGATGGTCTCGTCGTTGACGCTGTGGGCACTGCTGACCGCCGCAGCGGCACTGCGCGCCACCTCAAGCGAGGTCGCCGACATCTGGTTCATGGCGGTAGCGACCTGCTCGATCTGCGAGCGCTGCCCCGCCACGGCCTGGTTGCTTCGGGCAGAGACACTTTCGACCTGCCCGGCCTGGCGCTCGACTTCATTGACGGTCTGCCCCACGCGCTCGATCAGGTCATGAATTTTTTTCACCGTGCCGTTAAACACCTCGCCCAATTCGCCGAGTTCATCGCGGCTTTCTGCGCGGAACGTGACGGTCATATCGCCCGCCGCCACTTTGTCCAGCGTCGCCCCAAGCCGTTTGAGGGTGGTGCGGGTCGACGCGTAGAAGCCGCCGTACAGGTAAAAAATCAGCACGAACACCACCGTCAACGCCACGGCCTGCATAACCATGTGGGTACGGTTCTGCTCCAGTCGCTGCTGCAACTGAGCGCCGAGAAACTTCAGGGTGGCTTCATTGAGTTGATAGGTCTTGTCCATCAGGCCTGTGACCTGATCGTAAAAGCCCTGCCACGGCGCATCGAGGGTGTCGGCCATTACCACCTGTTCTTCGAACAGTTCGCTGGCCTTTTTCAGCGATGCCTTGCTGCTATCGGCCAAGGTCGCCAGGGTTTCGTGGGCGGCCTTGCTGGAGCCCAAGGCATCCTGCAACTTCAGACCGTATTCGCCCTGGAGCTTTTCGATCTGCGCCAGCAACTCATCAAATCGGGTGCTCGACGACGAATTGAGGAAGCCCTGCCCCAGCGAATAGGAACCCATCGCGCGGCCGTCGCCGAGGATCTGGGTAACGGGTGGGGTGACGTTGGTAATGAGTTCGCTCAGTTGCCGCATGTCGCTCTGGGTGTCGCGGCTCAGGCCGGCCTGACTGGCAATGATCTGACTGAAAATCTGCGCGCTGCCCAACAACTTTCCGATCATTCCGCTTTTGCTTTGCAGGGAGCTTTCCGCTTGCTGGGCCTTGAACGCAGCAATCATTTCGTCGCGCTTGGCATCGAAAATCGCGATCTGCTCCGCATCGGTGGTCATCGCCGTCATGCCCTGCAAACGGGTCAGCACGCTTTGTCCCACGGTACTGATCTGCGATTCGACGTTGCCGGCCTTGCCGGACTGGCCAAGGGTGACGTTGATCTGCACCAGGTTGTTCAGGGTTTCCAGGTCCCGTCGCAGGGTCAGGCTGCTGCCCAGCAGATCGAGGCTCTGCAGTTCCACCTGTGTGCCCTGGAACTCACGATAGGAATCGCGCACCAGATAGAAGTTGGTCACCAGCATCGGCACGAGGAATAGCACACTGATCAGGCTGAACTTCATACCGAAGCTCAGGCGATTCATCAGCGCGACGGCGGGATAGAGCAAGCTCTTCACTGGAAGTCTCCCTTTGAATTCTTATTTTTATTGGCAGGCGCAGCGCTACGGCAGATAGCCACTATTGAGCGCTATGCCTGTATAGCTCAAATCGGAGAGAGGTTTTGTAACTTAAGGTTAACGGGGGGCGGGCGTACCCGTAGCCGTTGACGCAGTTTGCGCCAACGATTACGGGTATCGGTGTGTCAGGGAAGGACAGTCCACAGTGCAAAACCGGCGTACCAGAGCACCGCCGCACGCAGCAGCAATTCCCAGATCCGGTCCAGGCTGTTGATGCCGTCCGGTCCGACGACTGGCGCAGGGATTTCACCGGCGACCAGTCCGACTTTTTCAATCAACTGGGCAGCGCTGATGTTCCAGTTCAGCAGTTCGTGCAACATCACCCGGCTGACGGCCACAAAGTTGCCGACCAGCGCGAAACTGGCCGCCAGCAGGCGCACAGGCACCCAGTCAAACGCGTGGCGCAACTGGCCCGCGCGCTCGACCACGGCCGGGTTCTGTCCGTGCTCTTCGGCCAGCGCCAGCAGTCGATAGCTGAGGGCGGCAACCGGTCCGAGCAAGAAGTACCAAAAGATCACGGCGAAAAAGCTTTGATAAGCCTCCCACAGCAAATGGCCCTGGACCCGTTCAAGCAGTTGCTCGCCGCTGTCGGCGCAAATATCCAGGTCGCGTTTCGCCACATGGGCCGCCGCTTGCAGGTCTTCCCGGCGCCAGGCATCGCGAAACGGCCCGAGGCCGGCCAGCAAATCGCCACGCCCCAGACTGTAAATCACCACCAGCAGGTGCACCGGCAAGGCCAGCAACCCGTAAGCCACCGGATCCAGCACCACCAACACCAAACCCAACAGCGCCACGGGTAGCAGCACCAGCACTATCAGGATCAGCCATGGCCGATCAATCAGTCGCGGGCTGACTTCAAGCTTGTTCAGTTCATGTATCCAGCCGCCATCACGTTGAACCCGATGGCGCAGGGCCGAGAATTTCTCGATCCAGACGGCCAGCAGCAGCACCAGAAAACTCATTGTTGTTCCTCTTTTGCCAGGGCGGCGCGATAGCGTGCCCAGTCGAACGCTGGTCCCGGATCCGTTTTGCGGCCCGGTGCGATGTCACTATGGCCACAGATGCGCTGTGCAGTGATGGCCGGGAAAGCGCTTTGCAGCTGGCGGGTCAGCGCCGTCAACGCTTGATACTGAGCATCGGTGAACGGCAGATCATCCGTGCCTTCCAGCTCAATCCCCAGGGAAAAATCATTACAGGTTTCCCGCCCCTCGAAAATCGACACACCGGCATGCCAGGCGCGCTCAAGACAGGAGACAAACTGAGTGACAGTGCCGTCACGTTCAATCAGAAAGTGCGCAGACACCCGCAGGTCGGCAATCCCTTCAAAGTATGGGTGCTCCGTGACATCCAGGCGATTCTGGAAAAATTCCTGGACCTTGCCAGTCAGAAACTGCGCAGGCGGCAGGCTGATGTTGTGGATCACCAGCAGGGAAATTTCGCCCGTGGGGCGCGCATTGAAATTGGGCGAGGGGCACAAGCGCACGCCCTGACACCAACCGCTCGCGGGGTCCAACTGCATACAGGTTCCTTCAACGACGACTGTGTGGCCCCCAGTATGCCGCGATAGACCCTCGGGGCGCGATCACTTGCCGCGATTGAGGCGCCGCAGATTGCCAAGCACAGACTCAAGAGCCCGGTCGAACAGCAAGGTGTCGTCCAGCGCCCGGACCACGCCGCGACGAAATTCCAGGGCCAGACCGATGCGACTGCGTTCCAGCACCTTCATCCCGGTGCGATCGACGAAAATATACTTTGCGGTGGCTTCGATAATCGCCGCCAGCTTACAACGCAGGGTGTTTTCGTCGTCCTCCTGAAACTCGACCCAGGCGCCCAAACGCAATTGATCGACCTGAAGCAAGCCGGGATCGTCCGCCGGCAAGCGCACCGACACGCTATCGACCGGTCCTTCGTCAGCGCTGCGCAGCACGATTTCCTCCAGCACCTGGACCATCACCGGCGCCACGACGGGCTGCTCGACGGCGTGCCCCGGATTTTCAAACAACTGAAGATGCAAGGTTTCCAGCTCACTGAAAAACTCACTGGTGGCGAACGGATCGAATGCGGAGCCGCTCAACCCGTCGCGCAGGGACTTCAGCAATCCAGGTACCAATGCCAACAAACGCATACCCGCATCCGGGTCGACATGACGCTGCACACTCCAGATCAGTTGCTCCATGGTCTGCACATCTGCGCGCCACTCTGCAGAGTGTTCGCCATGCTTGAGGCAGGTCAACAACAGCACTTTGCTCCAGGCTTGCTGGACGAAAGCCACCACGGCTTGGGGCAATACTTTGCCCAATAACGCCTGATTGAGCGCCTGCTCGACATGCTGACGCGCCAGTTCAGTCCTGGCGCGGCCTTCTTCGGCGTCACGGGTGCGCTGCTCCAGCAGTTCACTGCGCCGGCGCTCGTCGCTGGTAAAGGCGAGAAAATCGGCCAGTAGTTCGGAAAAAATGGCCGGGTCGTCGACAAAATCGTTCAACAAGCGCTGCACGACCTGCTCGATGCGCAGGTACAGGCTGTCACGTTCATGGTCATCGCACTCGCCCCAGCCCATGGCGGCGGCTGCGATTTCGTTGAGCAGACGCCGGGCCGGATGACTGGTGCGGCTGAAGAAGCTCTTGTCGAGCATCGCGACTTTGAGCATCGGGATTTGTAGACGGCCAATCAACGCTTTGAGGGTATCCGGCAGGTTGCGGTCATCAAGGATGCATTCAAAGAGCATGGCGATCAGGTTGATCACGTCTTCGTCGGCACCGTCGACCACGCGCGACTTGCCACTCTTGACGCTGACCCGGGTCAGCAGTTGCTCGAGCTGGTTACGCAAATCGAAATCGTCCTGCGTCGTCAGCGCCGGCACGTATTGCTGCAAGTGCGAGAGCAGGCGCAACAGGTCGCGGGTGGAAATGGGTTGTGTCTGGGCACTGACTTCCAGGGTCGGCGCCACACTGCCGCGCACGTGCAGCAGCAACGCCTGCAGCGCGGCGAAGACCTCCTGCACGCCCTCCTCGATCAGCGTATTGCCTGGATGCTCGATGGCCTCCACCGGCTCGGCATAGGCACTGGCCGTCGCATGATCGGTGAAACGACGCATGGGGGCGGGCTTGAGGTCAGGCAAAACACCGGTCGCGACGAGCAACTGATTCGCTTCGGCATACAGCTGATCAGCGCTGCTGAGCACATAGCGATCGAACAGTTTGAGGATGATCAGCTTGACCTTGATCTCCGCCCCGAGGTTGCGCCAGGCCTGCAAGAAATACTCACAGAGCATCGCCGGCCCCAACGGGTTGTGCTGATCGTCCAGGTCTTTGCCGAGCAACGCGCTGAGCCGGGCCGTCAGTTGGTCGAGGGCGAAACCGTCGCGGTTCAGCACTTTGCCGACCATAGCCTCTACCGCGATGCTGCGCTCGAGATCGTCACAGGGTAATGCATCGGTGTCGAGCGCCAACACCGGAGGCAGGGCCGACTGAGTGCCGTCGTACTGAGAGAGGCTGACGAATGCCGCAAAGAATTGCTCGAGAAAGCCGCGCTCAATGCTTTTTCGCTTGAGTCGCAAATCGCGCATGGCTTCGAAAAAGAGGTTCTGCTCAACATCGTTGCGCGCCCGATCGGCCATTTCGAATAGCGTATCGTCGGCGTTATCGAACAGGTCCTGTAAACCATGCCGCAGCTGTTGAGTGGCCTTGTCGCGAACCTGAAGCAGAACCACAGGTAGGCGGGCGAGTGGCGATTGTGTCGCCTGATCGGTAGCCGCCTTGCGCAAAGGCACTACATTCCCGTCGTTGTGCATCCAAGCCTCCAGAAACGGTAATTCTTCGAATAGTCGTAAACCCGACAGCACGTCAAAGCCATGACGTCAAAAGCAAGGCGGATTATCTTGCAAAAGATGTCCGGTATACCAGCAGACTCTGTCCTTGCTATTGAATTAGACGCTTCTGGAAGACGCCGCCATTGTGCGGATGACTCAAATGAATCGACCAAATGCAGGTTTGCAAGCGACGAGACGCCTCTGATGCCTTGGGTTGCTTCACGCCATAGCCCTATAATCGGGCCACTTTGTTTGTGGAGCCCGTTATGCCGAATCTACGTCTCGCCGACTTGACCGCCGAAATCGAAGCCAACGTGCGCCGTGCGTTGCTCGAAGACATCGGCAGCGGCGACATCACCGCGCAGCTGATCCCCGCCGAACGCTTGGCGAAAGCGACCATCATCACCCGTGACGCTGCTGTCATCGCCGGCACGGCCTGGGTCGATGCGGTTTTCCGGCAACTGGACCCTCGGGTTGCGGTGCACTGGCAGGTGCGCGACGGCGAGCGGGTCAAACCCAATCAAGCGCTGTTTCATCTGGAAGGCCCAGCACGCTCGCTGCTGACCGGTGAACGCTGTGCGCTGAACTTCCTGCAATTGCTTTCGGGCGTGGCCACGCGTGCGCAGTACCTGGCGGATTTTGTTGCCAATACTCAGGTTAAGTTGCTCGACACCCGCAAAACCCTGCCTGGCCTGCGCCTGGCGCAAAAGTACGCCGTGACCTGCGGCGGTTGCCACAACCACCGCATCGGCCTCTACGACGCCTTCCTGATCAAGGAAAACCATATCGCCGCCAGTGGAGGCATCCCCGAAGCCATCAATGCCGCCCACAAAATCGCCCCCGGCAAGCCGGTCGAGATTGAAGTAGAAAGCCTGGAAGAATTGAAAGAAGCCCTGGCAGCAGGCGCTGACATCATCATGCTTGACGAGCTGAGCCTGGACGACATGCGCGAGGCGGTGCGCCTGAACGGCGGCAAGGCGAAGCTGGAGGCCAGCGGCGGTATCAACGAAAGCACGTTGCTGCCGATTGCCGAGACCGGGGTGGATTACATTTCGATCGGTGCGATGACCAAGGATGTGAAGGCTGTCGATCTGTCGATGCGGCTCAGCCTCTGAGCAGCTACGGGCGACAAGCTTCAAGCTTCAAGCAGTTCTGCTTTGACTTGAAGCTTGCCGCTTGAAACTTGAAGCTGCCCTTAAACCACCAGATTGTTCATCTCGCAGTACTCTTCCCATTCGACGCCCAGGACCTCGGCCGCCTCTTTGTGCAGTACAAGGCGCGCAGCCTCGAACTCTTCCGGGGTCGACGTGTACTTGAGCGTCAGCTCCCACGGCTGCAAGCCCTGGGCTTCCGCCTCATCCTCGAACGCCCACTGGATCTGGTCTTTCTGATCGTCGGCTGGCAGGTCCTTGATCTCTTCGGCTAGCTGGGGCGATTCCAGCAAGTACTTTTTCAGTGCTTCTTCGTGTCTGGCTTCTTGGGTCAATTCTTTAACGGTCATGTCGTTCTCGCTGATCTGGGGAATGGAAGATGGATCTGGATCATCAAGGATCTCTCTGACGCAAAAAACCGTTTGAAGCCCGGTTTGTCTGGCCTTCAGAACCATTCGGGGATCATCTGAAAACTGCAAGGTGGTGCGTGTGCAGGGTCCGAATATAGGACGTTTGTTCGACGATTTATACGGACTTTTACATCAAATCAACAAAAAAACCGTCGAGCAGACTTTCTGTAAATTTTCCCGCGTTACCCAGGAACAAGATTCAAAAGGTAAAGTCGTAGCGATGTGCCATCTTGGCACTTCACAAGGAACCCGGTGATGCGTAATTTTCCAAAGCTTCCGTCCACCCTGTTGGCAACCGGCATGGCCGCCCTTCTTCTTGGCAGCCTGACACTGCCCAATACAGCTCAGGCCGGTCTGGAATACAAATCCGACAGCGCTTCTTCTGCCGACAAATTCCTCGCCTATCACAACAATTACGGCACATACGTGATGGTCAAATCCAACGTCAGTACCGATGACGTGGAAGGTCTGCAACGCGTCGTCAAAACCAATACGGCTGATATGGAAGCGCTGAAAAAAACCGTCAGTGATCAAGCGCGCCTCATTGAAGAACTCAAGCGCAACAACGGATCGAGTTCCAACACCAACGCCAGCGAAGTGGACAAACTCAAGCGCACGGTCAACGAACAGCAAAACGACTTGAAAAGGCTTGCCAGTCAGGTGGAAGACCTCAAGCGCAGCGCCGGATCGAGTTCCAGTTCAAGCTCCAGTGACCTGTCCAGTCTGAAGCGAGACGTCAGTGCCCAGAACAGTCAGATGGATCAGCTCAAACGGGCCGTGGATGATTTGAGCAGAAAGGTGAAATAAAAGGGGATGGTGCCCGAGACAGGAATCGAACCTGCGACCTTCGCGTTACGAGTGCGCTGCTCTACCGGCTGAGCTACACGGGCGGTGGGCTAAACCTAGCACCGGGTTTAAGCGTCAGCAACTTCATGCGCCGTTTCGCAGACAAAAAAATGCCCCGCAGCTTTCACTGCGGGGCATTTTTCATAACGTTGAAGCGGTCAAGCCTGGGAGTTGATTAAACGCCCGATGCCTTGGCTGCTGCTACGTCTTTGATGGACAGCTTGATACGGCCGCGGTTGTCCACGTCCAGTACCAGTACTTCCACTTCCTGGCCTTCTTTCAGGATGTCGGTCACTTTCTCTACGCGAGCATCGCTCAGCATCGAGATGTGAACCAGACCGTCCTTGCCTGGCAGGATGTTGACGAATGCGCCGAAGTCGACGATGCGCTCAACCTTACCAACGTAGATCTTGCCGATTTCAGCTTCTGCGGTGATGCCCAGAACGCGCTGACGTGCAGCTTCAGCAGCTTCCTTGGTTTCGCCGAAGATCTTGATCGAGCCGTCGTCTTCGATGTCGATCGAAGCCTTGGTCTCTTCACAGATCGCACGAATGGTCGCGCCGCCTTTACCGATAACATCACGGATTTTGTCGGTGTCGATTTTCATCGCGATCATGGTCGGAGCGTTTTCCGACAGTTCGGTACGCGACTGGCCAATGATCTGGTTCATCTGACCGAGGATGTTCAGGCGCGCTTCCAGGGCTTGGCCCAGAGCGATTTCCATGATTTCTTCGGTGATGCCTTTGATCTTGATGTCCATCTGCAGCGCGGTCACACCTTTGGCGGTACCGGCTACTTTGAAGTCCATGTCGCCCAAGTGGTCTTCGTCACCCAGGATGTCGGTCAGGATGGCAAATTTCTCGCCTTCTTTAACCAGACCCATGGCGATACCGGCAACCGGCGCCTTCATCGGAACGCCGGCATCCATCAGGGCCAGGGAGGCGCCGCAGACCGAAGCCATGGAGCTCGAACCGTTGGATTCGGTGATTTCCGACACAACACGGATGGTGTACGGGAACACGTCGGCAGCAGGCAGCATGGCTGCAATCGAACGACGGGCCAGACGGCCGTGACCGATTTCGCGACGACCAGCGCCACCCATGCGACCACACTCACCTACCGAGAACGGAGGGAAGTTGTAGTGCAGCATGAACGGGTCTTTTTTCTCGCCTTCCAGGGTGTCCAGCAGTTGTGCATCACGGGCGGTGCCCAGTGTTGCAACAACCAGAGCCTGGGTTTCGCCACGGGTGAACAGAGCCGAACCGTGGGTCTTTGGCAGAACACCGACTTCGATGTTCAGAGGACGTACGGTCTTGGTGTCGCGGCCGTCGATACGTGGCTTGCCGTTTACGATGTTTTCGCGAACGGTGCGGTATTCGATTTCGCCGAAAGCCGCTTTGACTTCGCTGGAAGAAGGCTGGCCTTCTTCACCGGACAGCTTGGCAACAACCTGGTCTTTCAGCTCACCCAGGCGAGCGTAACGGTCGGCCTTGATGGTGATGGTGTAAGCCTGGGAAATCGCGTCGCCGAACTCGGCACGGATGGCGCCCAGCAGAGCGGTGGCTTCTGGCTGTGGAGTCCAGGTCCAGGTTGGCTTGGCCGCTTCGGCAGCCAGTTCTTTAACGGCGTTGATCACAACCTGGAACTCGTCGTGAGCAAACAGTACCGCGCCCAGCATCTGGTCTTCGGTCAGCTCTTTGGCTTCCGATTCAACCATCAACACGGCTTCCGAAGTACCGGCAACGACCATGTCCAGGCTCGAAGCTTTCTGTTGTTCGTAAGTCGGGTTCAGCAGGTAGCCGGTGCTTTCGTGGAACGCAACGCGTGCACAGCCGATAGGGCCATCGAAAGGAATGCCGGAGATGGCCAGGGCCGCCGAGGTACCGATCATCGCAGCGATGTCCGGATCGGTTTTCTTGCTGGTGGAAACGACGGTGCAGACAACCTGCACTTCGTTCATGAAGCCTTCTGGGAACAGCGGACGGATCGGACGGTCGATCAGTCGGGAAGTCAGGGTTTCTTTCTCGGAAGGACGGCCTTCGCGCTTGAAGAAACCGCCAGGGATCTTACCGGCAGCGTAAGTCTTTTCCTGGTAGTGAACGGACAGAGGGAAGAAGCCCTTGCCTGGATCGGCTTGTTTGGCGCCGACCACAGTCACCAATACGCTGACGTCGTCGTCAACGGTGACCAATACTGCGCCGGAGGCCTGACGGGCGATGCGGCCAGTCTCGAGGGTAACGGTCGACTGACCGAACTGGAATTTTTTGATTACCGGGTTCACGGTGTCCTACCTTCTTTTGTGGCTCTTGGGGAACTTGTCTTCTTGCGAAATTCTTGGGCAATGTCGGGAATCGGCCCAACGCCTGTCCAGGGTAAAACGACTATCCAGATAAAACTTGAGGCTGGAAGCCTGCCATACGCCAGCGGGAATCCCACTGATGTACGACAGACAACCAACCTCTAGCGCAATCGCTTATTAGCGACGCAGACCCAGGCGAGCGATCAGAGCGCTGTAACGGCTCACGTCCTTGCCTTTCAGGTAGTCCAGCAGCTTACGACGCTGGTTAACCATGCGGATCAGACCACGACGGGAGTGGTGATCTTTACCGTTGGCCTTGAAGTGACCTTGCAGTTTGTTGATGTTGTGGGTCAGCAGTGCAACTTGCACTTCTGGCGAACCAGTGTCACCAACAGCTTGCTGGTAGTCAGCTACGATTTGAGCTTTTTCTTGAACGTCGAGAGCCATGAGGCAATCCTTTTATCAGGAAACCATCCAGGGGACGGTTTCAACAGGCCAGGGACAAATCCCTGTATCTAAAAATGAGTAGTGACCGTGCCTGTTGACAGCCACCCTCGTCCGGTCATTCTGACCGAATCAGTCGACGTGGCGCGATGCGCCCGTCTTCGCTCACTTCACCGATACCGATGAAGCGACCATTGTGATCCTGTACCCGTACCATGCCGAACTTCGGTGCATCGGGGGCACGTACCGGTTGGCCGTTGAGCCAGTAGAACGTGCTGTGCTCCGAGAACTGCAATAGCGGCCAATCCAGCAGGCCGCTGTCCGATGGCATCAGGAAGCGGTCGACCGCTTCGTTGCCGCCTTCGGTGTGTACGGCTTCCAACTCTTCAAGCGTGACTGTCTGTGCCAGCGTGAAAGGCCCGGCCTGGGTACGTCGCAATTCAGCCACGTAAGCGCCACAACCGAGTTGCTCACCGATATCCTCCACCAGGGTGCGAATATAGGTGCCTTTGCTGCAATCCACCGCAAGCCGCGCAGTATCACCCTCAAAGGCCAGCAATTCCAAGCGCGCAATAGTAACAGAACGCGGTTCGCGCTCCACTACTTCGCCTGCACGGGCCAGTTTGTACAAAGGCTGGCCATCACGCTTGAGTGCCGAGTACATCGGCGGTATCTGACTGATTTGCCCACGAAATTTCGGCAGCACAGCTTCGACATCGGCGCGACCAACGGTCACCGGACGTTCCTGCAAAACTTCACCCTCGGCATCCGCCGTGGTGGTGGTCTTGCCCAGTTGCGCCAGGGTTTCGTAACCCTTGTCCGAATCGAGCAGGTATTGCGAAAACTTGGTGGCCTCTCCGAAGCACAACGGCAACACGCCGGTGGCCAGCGGATCGAGACTGCCGGTATGTCCGGCCTTCTCGGCGTTCAGCAACCAGCGGACCTTCTGCAACGCGGCGTTGGAGGTAAACCCCAGCGGCTTGTCGAGCAGAATGATACCGCTGACATTACGACGGATACGTTTGACCTGAGCCACCGATTACTCCTTGGTGTCTTCGGCTTCAGCCGCAACCGGGTGCTGATTGTCTTCAGCCACCGCACGCTCGATCAGGGCCGACAGGTGCGCACCACGCACGACGCTTTCGTCGTAGTGGAAGTGCAACTGAGGAACGCTGCGCAACTTCATTTCGCGGGCCAACTGCATACGCAGGAAACCGGCGGCGGAGTTGAGCACCTTGATGCTTTGCGCGATGTCTTCGGCGTTGTCCTGCCCCATCACAGTGATGAAGATCTTGGCGTGACCGACGTCACGGCTGACTTCAACAGCGGTAATGGTGACCAGGCCGACGCGCGGGTCTTTGACTTCACGACGGATCAGCTGTGCCAGCTCACGCTGCATCTGATCGCCGATACGTTGGGTACGGCTGTATTCTTTTGCCATGTCTTGTTACCTGTTACTGCCCCACGGCGAAACCCGAAGGGTCTGAAAGCGGCAAACGCCCGGCCTGACAAAAGCCAGACCGGGCGTTGCGTTTAGAGTCCTGACGCTGTGCCGCGCATCTGCATGCAGCGGCTCATCGTGGCCCTTGAAGTGCGCGAGTTAGAGGCTGCGAGCAACCTGAACCTTCTCGAAGACTTCGATCTTGTCACCGACTTTGACGTCGTTGTAGCTCTTCACGCCGATACCGCATTCCATGCCGGCACGCACTTCGGAAGCGTCATCCTTGAAGCGGCGCAGGGATTCCAGCTCGCCTTCGAAGATAACGATGTCTTCACGCAGTACACGGATTGGACGGTTACGGTGAACAACACCTTCAATAACCATGCAACCGGCGATCGCGCCAAACTTCGGCGAACGGAACACGTCACGCACTTCAGCGGTACCCAGGATGTTCTCGCGAACATCACTGCCCAGCATACCGGTGAGGGCTTTCTTGACGTCTTCGATGATGTCGTAGATCACGTTGTAGTAACGCATATCCAGACCTTCCTGCTCGACGATCTTGCGAGCGCCAGCATCGGCACGCACGTTGAAGCCAAACAGTACAGCGTTGGAGGCCAGTGCCAGGTTGGCGTCGGACTCGGTGATACCACCGACACCGCCACCGACAACACGCACTTGCACTTCGTCGTTACCCAGGCCGTTCAAGGCACCGTTCAACGCTTCCAGCGAACCACGGACGTCGGATTTGAGGACGATGTTGAGCGTCTTCTTCTCTGCCTGACCCATGTTTTCGAAGATGTTTTCCAGCTTGCCGGCGTGAGCGCGAGCCAGTTTGACTTCGCGGAACTTGCCTTGACGGAACAGAGCCACTTCACGGGCTTTCTTCTCGTCCGACAGCACGCTCATCTCGTCGCCAGCGTCCGGGGTACCGTCCAGGCCGAGGATCTCGACAGGGATGGAAGGACCGGCTTCCTTGATTGGCTTGCCGTTCTCGTCGAGCATGGCACGTACACGGCCATAGTTCGAACCGACCAGCACCATGTCGCCTTGGCGCAGGGTACCGTCTTGAACCAGAACGGTTGCAACCGGGCCACGACCTTTGTCGAGACGCGATTCAACCACGACGCCACGGCCAGGAGCCGAAGGTGTCGCTTTCAGTTCCAGAACTTCAGCTTGCAGCAGGACAGCTTCGAGCAACTCGTCCACGCCAGTACCGACTTTCGCCGAAACCGATACGAACGGGGTGTCGCCGCCCCACTCTTCCGAAGTCACGCCGTGAACCGACAGCTCGCTACGGATGCGATCGAGATCAGCGCCCGGCTTGTCGATTTTGTTCACTGCAACAACCAGTGGAACACCGGCAGCCTTGGCGTGCTGGACCGCTTCAATGGTCTGCGGCATTACGCCGTCGTCCGCTGCAACGACCAGGATCACGATGTCAGTCGCCTTGGCACCACGGGCACGCATTGCGGTAAACGCGGCGTGACCAGGGGTGTCGAGGAAGGTGACCATGCCGCGTTCGGTTTCAACGTGGTACGCACCGATGTGCTGGGTGATACCGCCGGCTTCGCCAGCAGCTACCTTGGCACGACGGATATAGTCGAGCAGCGACGTCTTACCGTGGTCAACGTGGCCCATTACGGTCACGACTGGCGCACGGGAGAACGTCTCACCTTCAAACTTCAGGGACTCGGCCAGGGAATCTTCCAGGGCGGTGTCGCTGACCAGGGTCACTTTGTGGCCCAGTTCTTCGGCTACCAGTTGAGCAGTTTCCTGATCAAGCACCTGGTTGATGGTCGCTGGAGTACCCAGTTTGAACATGAACTTGATGATTTCAGCAGCCTTGACCGACATCTGATTGGCGAGATCGCCAACAGTGATGGTCTCGCCGATCTGCACATCACGCACGACAGGGCCGGTTGGGCTCTGGAAACCGTGGGCGTTGCGTTTCTTCAGCTTGGCCTTGCCGCGACCACCACGACGGAAGCCATCGCTTTCTTCGTCGGTGGTACGTGGAGCAACACGCGGAGCAGGCGCTTTTTCCTTGACCGAAGCACGATGCGGAGCGTTTTTGCGCTCACCATCGCCACTGCCACGACGATTGTTATCGTCGGCACGTGGTTTGTCCGGACGGCGCTGTTCGTTCTGCTTGTTGCGAACGTCGGCAGACGGCGCTGGAGCAGCAGCCACAACCGGAGCGCTTTCACGTACTGGTTCAGCCACTGCAGCAGGAGCTGCAACAGCGTCATTAGTAGCGGATTGCGCAGCAGCAGGCTGGCGACGCGCTTCTTCTTCGGCGCGACGCTTGGCTTCTTCTTCAGCCTTCTGACGTGCAGCATTTTCTACTGCGCGACGTTCTTCCAGTTCGCGTTTGCGCTCGGCTTCGATTTCTTCCGGGCTGCGCTGTACGAAAACTTTCTTTTTACGCACTTCAACACTGATGCTTTTGCTGCCAGCAACACGCAGGGTGCTGGTGGTTTTACGCTGCAGTGTAATCTTGCGTGGTTCTTCCACTTTCGCCTTGTGGCTGCTTTTCAAGTGAGTCAGCAAAGATTGCTTCTCACTGTCAGTCACATGTTCTTCGGCGGCGGTGTGCGGCAGACCTGCCTCACGCATCTGCTGCAACAGGCGCTCTACCGGTGTTTTGACCTCATCGGCCAGTTGTTTCACCGTGACTTGCGTCATGCACTTCTCTCCTCAGGCCGCGCCTAATTACTCGAACCAGTGGGCTCGGGCGGCCATGATCAACTTGCCGGCACGATCATCGTCAATGCCGTCGATGTCGAGCAGATCGTCAATAGACTGCTCGGCCAGGTCTTCGCGGGTAATTACGCCGCGCACCGCCAGTTCCATCGCCAAATCCTTGTCCATACCCTCAAGCGAGAGCAGGTCTTCGGCCGGATGGGCGTCTGCCAGCTTTTCCTCAGTAGCGATGGCTTTGGTCAACAAACGATCCTTGGCGCGAGCGCGAAGCTCGTTGACGGTTTCTTCGTCAAAGCCGTCGATGTTGAGCATTTCTTCCAACGGTACGTAGGCAATCTCTTCCAGGCTGGTGAAGCCTTCATCTACCAGCACCTGTGCCAGGTCTTCATCGACTTCCAGCTCGTCAATGAAATTGCGCAGGATGTCGCCGGTTTCTGCTTGCTGCTTAGCCTGGATGTCCGATTCGGTCATCACGTTCAGGGTCCAGCCAGTCAATTGGCTAGCCAGACGCACGTTCTGACCACCACGACCAATGGCCTGAGCCAGATTGTCTGCGCCAACGGCGATGTCCATTGCATGGGCATCTTCGTCAACGATAATTGCCGCCACTTCAGCCGGCGACATTGCATTGATCACGAACTGAGCAGGGTTGTCGTCCCACAGGACGATGTCCACACGCTCACCGCCCAACTCACCCGACACTGCCTGGACGCGCGAACCGCGCATACCGATGCAAGCGCCTTGCGGGTCAATGCGTTTGTCCTTGGAGCGGACCGCGATCTTGGCGCGCGAACCCGGATCACGGGACGCAGCCATTACTTCGATCAGGCCTTCAGCAATTTCCGGCACTTCGATGCGGAACAACTCGATCAGCATTTCCGGCGCGGTACGCGACAGGATCAGCTGCGGGCCGCGGTTCTCGGTGCGGATTTCCTTGAGCAGCGCACGCAAACGCACGCCAACCCGGAAAGTTTCGCGAGAGATGATGTCTTCACGAGCCAGCAACGCTTCAGCGTTGTTGCCCAGATCGACGATCACGTTGTCGCGGGTGACTTTTTTCACGGTGCCGGAGATGATTTCCCCCAGGCGCTCGCGATAGGCATCAACGACTTGAGCGCGCTCGGCTTCGCGCACTTTCTGCACGATAACTTGCTTGGCAGTCTGTGCAGCGATGCGACCGAACTCGATGGATTCGATTTTTTCTTCGACTACATCACCAACCTTGGCACCAGGATGCGTTTCTGCAACCTTGCTCGGCCAGGTTTCGATGGCCGGATCGTCCAGGTCTGCTTCTTCGACGACCGTCCAGCGACGGAAAGTCTCGTAAGCGCCGGTGTGGCGATTGATTTCCACACGCAGATCGACTTCGTCCTCAAAACGCTTTTTGGTAGCAGTGGCCAGAGCCAGCTCCAGCGCTTCAAAAATTACGTTTGCCGGTACGCCCTTTTCATTGGATACCGACTCAACAACCAGCAGTACTTCTTTGCTCATCGTACGCCTCGCCTTTCGCAAGCCATTGGATCCGCGGGATCCGCGTCTCAGTCAAAACTGGGAATAATGTTGGCCTTGTCGATCATATCGATCGGCAACAGGAACTCGTGGTCTTCTACCTGCACCACGACGTCCTGCTCTTCTACACCGCGCAGAAGGCCCTGAAAGTTGCGTCGTCCTTCAAAGGGCGAGCGCAGCTTGATCTTCACTTGTTCACCGGCAAATTTTGCAAACTGCTCAATAGTGAACAGCGGGCGTTCCATGCCAGGCGAGGAAACTTCAAGGGTGTATTCAACGGCGATTGGATCTTCAACATCCAGGACACCGCTGATCTGACGGCTGACGATGGCACAATCGTCCACCAGCACGCCGCCTTCTTTATCAATATAAACGCGCAACATTGAGTGGCGACCTTGAGCCGAAAACTCAATACCCCAGCATTCATAGCCTAGGGCCACGACCACCGGGGCCAACAAGGCCTGCAACTCTTCTAGCTTGCTCGACACCTGAACCCCCTCGTGCATGTATGTGCATGCTATGCAAAATAAAAAAATGGGCGAAACGCCCATCCTTGAAACGCCGTCGAACAGCGGCGTAGAAAGTGTCCAGCTAACAAAAAGCCCCTTAAAAGGGGCTCCTTAAACTGGTTGCGGGGGCCGGATTTGAACCGACGACCTTCGGGTTATGAGCCCGACGAGCTACCAGACTGCTCCACCCCGCGACAAAGCTGGGGCGGAAGTATACGACCGATCCCTGACAGGGTCAATGTAACCTTCCACCTACAAGAAAGCCCGCAACAGCGGGCTCTCCTGATAATTGGTACCGAGAAGGGGACTCGAACCCCTACACCCTATGGGCACAACCACCTCAAGGTTGCGTGTCTACCAATTCCACCACCTCGGCAATACTACGTTTTGAAACTCTTCTTACTTCTGCTCTTGAGCTGGAGGCACGTCAGTCGCTGGAGTAGCCGACTTTTGCTCTTGAAGCACCGGGACATCATCAGAAGCCGGTTGTTGCTGCTTTGGAACTTCCAACACTGCTGGGTTTGGCAAACCTACTTGAGTCAGCTGGTGAGCTTTCTCTTTAGCAAAGTAACCTAACCCTAAGCTGGTTATGAAGAAACCGGCGGCAAGTATAGCAGTAAACTTACTAAGAAAGGTAGAGGAACCTTGGCTTCCGAACACAGTATTTGAAGCACCTGCTCCGAAAGACGCGCCAGCATCCGCACCTTTACCCTGCTGCAGCAATACCAGAGCAACTACGCCCAATGCACCCAGCAGATGAAAAACGACTACGACTGTTTCCAGCATTTTTTCAGTTTCCCGCGGCGCGACAAATCGCACCGAACTCATCTGCATTCAGGGAAGCTCCACCAATGAGCCCCCCATCGATATCCGGCATGCCGAACAGTTCGACCGCATTGGCCGCCTTCACGCTGCCGCCGTATAGAAGTCGCACACCTTGTGCGATTTCAGAATTCTCTGCCGCCAACTGAGCGCGAATGGCTGCGTGCACATCCTGCGCCTGTTGCGGCGAAGCAGTCAGCCCGGTGCCAATGGCCCAGACCGGCTCGTAAGCAATTACTGCATTGGCAAAGGCACCTACACCCAGCTCCTCTATGATACTGCCAAGCTGACGCCCGACAACCTCAAGAGTTTTCCCGGCTTCACGCTGCTCAAGGGTTTCCCCTATGCACAACACCGGAATCAAGCCACATGCCTGTGCCGCTGCGAACTTGCGATTCAGCATGCCGTCCTGCTCGCCCATAATCTGGCGGCGCTCGGAATGCCCAACAAGTACCAGGGAACACCCTGCATCCACCAACTGACTCGGTGCAACTTCACCGGTCAACGCACCTTGCATGGATTCCACCGCAGAGTTCTGCGCGCCGACCGAAATCGACTGACCTTTCAAACCATCAATCACTTGATTGATATGCAAGCAAGGCGGGAATACCGCTACATCAACACCGCTCGGCAAGGCCAGATGACGAAGGCCATTGATCAGCTCAGCGACGCTGGCGCGGGTACCGTGCATCTTCCAGTTACCAGCTACCATAGGGCGACGCATGCTGTACCTCGTCGGTCAAAGTGGGCGCAGATGTTACCCAACACAATCATGGCTGGCAAGCCGAATTCAGGCAGAAACTTCAGTAACCAGTTTTGCCAGCTCTTCGGCGTAACCACGAACCAGTGTTTCGTCCTCGCCTTCGACCATCACCCGCACCAGTGGCTCCGTCCCGGACTTGCGCAACAGCACACGCCCGCGACCCGCCATCGCCTGGGTGACACGATCACTGGCTTCCTTGACCGCAGGATGGTCGAGCGGGCTCGCACCCCCGCCGAACCGGACATTGATCAGCACCTGAGGGCACTTACGCAGCGCTTGACGAGACTGAGCGAGACCTTCTGCACGAGACTTCAGCGCCATCAGAACTTGCAATGCAGCGATGATCGCATCACCCGTCGTGGTGTGATTGAAGCAGACGATATGACCCGAGTTCTCACCGCCGACCAGCCAATTACGCTCCAGCAAGTCAGCGATTACATAACGGTCGCCGACGTTGGCGCGCACAAAAGGAATCGACAGGTCAGCCAGGGCAAGCTCCAGCCCCAGGTTACTCATCAACGTACCGACTACGCCGCCTTGCAGCTTGTTACGTTCATGCAGATCGCGGGCGATGATGTACAGCAACTCATCACCATCAACAACGGCACCCGTGTGATCGACCATCAAGACACGATCACCATCACCGTCGAAGGCGATACCCAGATCGGCATGCTCGGCCAATACGGCAGCCTGCAATTGGCCCATATGGGTCGAGCCGCAATTTTCATTGATGTTCAGGCCATTAGGCTGAGCGGACAGCACAACGACTTCGGCACCCAACTCACGGAACACACTCGGTGCAACCTTGTAGGTCGCACCGTGGGCGCAGTCGACCACGATTTTCAGGCCAGCGAAGCTGGTGCCGGTCGGGACGCTGCTTTTGCAGAACTCGATGTAGCGACCAGAGGCATCGTTGATTCGCGACACTTTACCGATCTTGCTCGACTCAACCACGGTCATCGGGGTATCGAGCAATTCTTCGATCATCAACTCGACTTCATCCGGCAGCTTGGTGCCTTTGCCAGAGAAGAACTTGATACCGTTGTCATCATGAGGATTGTGCGAGGCACTGATCACGATACCGGCTTCAGCATGGAAGGTACGTGTCAGGTATGCGATCGCCGGAGTCGGCATCGGACCCAGCAACATCACATCAGCACCTGCCGAAGTCAGACCGGCCTCGAGCGCGGACTCAAACATATAACCGGAAATCCGGGTGTCCTTGCCGACAAGCACCTTGCAGGCACCCATCTTGCGGAACGCCATGCCCGCAGCCCAGCCGAGCTTGAGCATGAAGTCAGGAGTAATCGGGTATTCGCCGACCCGACCACGGATACCGTCGGTGCCAAAGTATTTTTTGCTCATAAGTGCTCCATCATTCTTATTCGGCTGATTCCACTGCGGCGATCATCCGGACCACGTCCACTGTTTCGGCTACATCATGGACGCGCAATATACGCGCACCCTTGGCCGAAGCCAGCGCCGCGAGCGCCAGACCACCATACAGGCGTTCTCCAACCGGGCGATTCAAGGCCAGGCCTATCATGCTCTTTCGCGAAACCCCGACCAACAGGGGCCGCCCCAAGGCATGCAGGGCTTCCATATGTTTGAACAAACTCAGATTGTGCTGCAACGTTTTCGCGAACCCAAAACCTGGATCAAGAATAATCCGCTCGGCCGGAATGCCCACTGCAGCGCACTGGGCCATGCGTTCAGCGAGAAACTCGCCGACCTCCCGGGTGACATCCAGGTAGTGCGGATCGTTCTGCATGTCGCCAGGCTCACCGAGCATATGCATCAGGCAGACTGGTAGCCCGGTGGCGGCGGCCGCATCCAGGGCGCCGTCTCGACGCAGCGACCGCACGTCATTGATCAAGCCCGCTCCCAGCCGCGCCGTTTCGCGCATGACCGCTGGCGTGGACGTATCGACCGAAATAATCACGTCCAGTTCACGACTGATGCGCTCAACGACAGGCGCTACGCGCTCCAACTCCTCAAGCGGTGAAACAGCCCTTGCGCCAGGCCGTGTAGATTCGCCACCCACATCAATCAACGTCGCGCCGGCCGCCACCATCGCTTCGGCATGACGCAGGGCCGTATCGAGCTGACTGTATCGGCCGCCATCGGAAAAGGAATCGGGGGTGACATTGAGAATGCCCATGACATGCGTCTGGGCCAAATCAAGAACCCGGTTGCCGCAAGGCAACCGGGTCGAGGACTGAACAGAAGTCATTTCAAACCTTATACGTCAGCAGCCGGGCCGCCGATCGGTGTTTCCGGACGCGGATCCTGCACTGCCGGAGGTGTTCCGGAAGTACCGGTTCCACCCGACCAGTCACGAGGCTCACGCGGCGTACGACCAGCCATGATGTCGTCGATTTGATCAGCATCGATCGTTTCGTACTTCATCAGGGCATCGGCCATCGCATCGAGCTTGTCGCGGTTGTCCGTGAGGATCTGCTTGGCCGTGCCGTAGCACTGGTCAATGATGCTGCGCACTTCGGAGTCGATCAGCTTGGCCGTCTCACCAGAGAAGCTTGCACTCTGACCACCGCCGCCGCGACCGAGGAACACTTCGCCCTCTTCTTCGGCGTACATCAAAGGACCGAGTTTTTCCGACAGGCCCCACTTGGTGACCATGTTCCGGGCAATCTGGCTGGCTCGCATGATGTCGTTGGACGCGCCGGTGGTCACACCGTCGAAGCCCAAGGTCATTTCTTCAGCGATACGGCCACCGTACAGCGAGCAGATCTGGCTGATCAGCGCGCGCTTGGACAGGCTGTAGCGATCCTCTTCCGGCAGGAACATGGTCACACCCAGCGCACGACCGCGCGGGATGATCGAGACCTTGTAAACCGGATCGTGCTCAGGCACGACACGGCCCACAATGGCATGGCCTGCTTCGTGATAGGCGGTGTTCTGTTTTTCTTTCTCGGACATGACCATGGATTTGCGCTCGGCGCCCATCATGATCTTGTCCTTGGCCAGTTCGAACTCTTTCATTTCGACGATGCGCTTGCCGGTACGGGCCGCGAACAACGAAGCCTCGTTCACCAGGTTAGCCAGGTCGGCGCCGGAGAAGCCAGGCGTACCACGAGCGATCACGGCCGGAGCGACGTCGTCACCCATTGGCACTTTGCGCATGTGAACCTTGAGAATCTGCTCACGACCACGAATATCCGGCAGACCGACCACAACCTGACGGTCGAAACGACCCGGACGCAGCAACGCAGGGTCCAGTACGTCCGGACGGTTGGTTGCGGCGATGACGATGATGCCGTCATTCATTTCAAAGCCGTCCATCTCTACCAGCAACTGGTTGAGAGTCTGCTCGCGCTCGTCGTGACCACCACCCATGCCGGCACCACGATGGCGACCAACGGCGTCGATTTCATCGATGAAGATGATGCACGGTGCGTGCTTCTTGGCTTGCTCGAACATATCGCGAACGCGGCTGGCACCAACACCGACGAACATTTCGACGAAATCGGAACCGGAAATGGTGAAGAAAGGCACTTTGGCTTCGCCGGCAATCGCCTTGGCGAGCAAGGTCTTACCGGTACCTGGTGGGCCAACCATCAGTACGCCACGCGGAATGCGGCCGCCCAGACGCTGGAACTTGCCCGGATCACGCAGGAACTCAACCAGCTCGCCGACTTCTTCCTTGGCTTCATCGCAACCGGCAACGTCAGCCAGGGTGGTCTTCACCTGATCTTCAGAGAGCAGACGCGCCTTGCTCTTGCCGAAGCTCATCGGCCCGCCCTTGCCACCGGCACCACCCTGCATCTGCCTCATGAAGAACATGAAGACGGCGATGATCACCAGGATCGGGAAGCTCGCGACCAGGAGTTGAGTCCAGATGCTTTGCTGCTCAGGCTGCTTACCTTCGACCACGACGTGGTTATCCACGAGGTCGCCGATCAGGCCGTTGTCCTGGATAGCAGGACGAATGGTCTTGAAGCTGTCGCCGTCGTTGCGTTTACCGGTAATCACATAGCCGTCAACGGCTACGCGCTCGACCTTGCCATCCTTGACCTGCTGGATGAAGTCGGAATAGTTGAGGGTCTGCGGCTCGTTAGGGCTGGAGAAGTTGTTCATCACCGTCACCAGGACAGCCGCGATGATCAACCACAGGATCAGATTCTTTGCCATATCGTTCAATTAACTACCCTCTGAAGCAAGCTCCGCTAATGGCGCGTGCTTCGCATGATATTCACCGGCCTAACTTACTACATTACCTACGGCTCTGGCAGGCGCCGTCTGTAACCCTTTGTGAAACACTTTCTACACAATATTCGTTAAAGCTCACGGGGCGAAATACGAAAAACCTATCGCCCCGCCAAAAAAACCTCGTTTTACTCACTACGCCCGCGGTAACCCCAAGCCAGCATGTATTGCTCACGGGAACTGCCACGAGAAGAATCTGGCTTGATCATCTGGATCTTGTCGAATTTCCGACGAGCATCCTTCAGGTAAACATCAAACCCTTCGCCCTGAAAAATCTTGATCACGAAATTACCACCCGGCTTGAGTATCCGTTCCGCCAAATCAAGCGCCAGCTCGCAAAGAAACATGGCTTTTGGCATATCTACTTCAGGCGTACCACTCATATTGGGGGCCATATCGGAAATCACAAGGTCCACCTGCGAATTACCCACGGCTTCAAGGATCTGCGCGAGCACTTTGTCCTCGGTGAAGTCACCCTGGATGAAGGTCACGTCTGGAATGCTGTCCATTTCCAGAATGTCCGAGGCGATCAGACGCCCCTCACCACCGATCAGACGGCTAGTCACCTGCGACCACCCCCCAGGCGCCGCACCCAGGTCGACAACGCTCATGCCGGGACGGATCAACTTGTATTTCTCCTGGACCTCCAGAAGCTTGTAACTCGCACGCGAGCGGTAGCCATCCTTCTGCGCCTGCTTCACATAGGGATCATTGACATGTCTTTGCAACCACTTAAGGCTTGTCTTGGAACGGGCCACGGGCCACCTCGAAAATAAAACGGGTCGTGATTAACTGGGCGGTCCCGGACTCGCTCGGGTAAACTGGCCGCCGCTTTTTACAAGATCAGACGCAGGGGTCAGATTATGCCGCTCACTCAAGAGCAGAAGAAACAGTACAAATCCATCGGCCACCATCTGAAACCAGTTTTGATTGTGGCTGACAACGGTTTGACTGAAGGTGTGTTAGCCGAACTTGAACGCGCGCTGGCGGATCACGAGCTGATCAAAATCAAGCTCAACATCCTCGATCGCGAATCGCGCCTGGCGTCCATTGCAGAACTCTGCAAGGTCGGCAAAGCGGATCTGGTTCAGGTCATCGGCAAGATGGCACTGATTTACCGCAAGAACTTCAGCGTCAACAAGCAGCTGTCGAACGTCCATCGCTTCAAATGATGGCAAGGGTCAAGGGTGTGCTTCGCGCACCCTGCCACTCCATCCAGGCACCGGTTGCAACACCAGTACAAGCCCGGAAAAACCCAGAGCAAGATAGCTGAACACCTGCCAGCGCATGGCGTCCGGCCAGCCAATACGCACTGCGACGAACATCGCACACGCCAACAGCGCCATCAGCAGCAGTTGCCCGCGAATATCGCGCCATAGACTGTCAAGGCCCTCGGCCTGAACCAGCACCAAAGCCTGAAAAACCACACACGCTGCGGCGAATCCCACCACCAGCGCATTCAGCATGCCTGCAATTTCGTCGATCAGCAGCGGCGCCAGGCCAATCTGGCCCAGCACCGGCAGCAGACCGATGTGTAACAGCCACAGGCCACCGACCCACAACATCTGAGCCAGTTGCCAAAGCATGGCGCCTGCACGGAGCGGGCGCCTGCGTTCAGATGTGGCGGACTTCGACAATCTCGTACTCGATAACGCCACCAGGCGTTTTCACGGCAACCACATCACCCTCTTCCTTTGCAATCAAGGCGCGGGCCAATGGCGAACCTACAGAAATCTTGCCCAGTTTGAAGTCAGCCTCATCCTCACCCACGATGTGGTAAGTGACGCTTTCATCAGTCTCGACATTGGCGATTTCTACGGTGGTGCCGAAAATCACCTTGCCGGTGTGAGGAATGGTCGTGACATCAATGATCACTGCGTTCTGCATGCGACCTTCGATGTCACGGATCCGCGCCTCGACCATACCCTGCTGCTCGCGGGCAGCATGGTATTCGGCGTTTTCCTTCAAGTCACCCAACTCGCGGGCCGTACCGATGTCCTGGCTAAGCTTCGGACGGACGACCTTGGTCAGGTGAGCGTGCTCTTCTTCCAGGGCTTTGGCGCCCTGAACGGTCATTGGGTACTTGGTTATGCTCATGCCTTCAATCCTGCGTGTAGATCCTGCAAGCGGCGCACAGTCTTCTCGGGACCGAACTTCAGCGCTTCACAGATAGCTTCGCCAGCAGCAATGGTAGTGGTGCAATAAATCTTGTGCTGCAAGGCATTACGACGAATGGAGTACGAATCAGCGATCGACTGACGGCCTTCGGTAGTGTTGATGATCAAGGTGACTTCGTCATTCTTGATCATGTCCACCACGTGCGGACGACCTTCGGTCACCTTGTTCACACGACGCACCTTCAGGCCTGCAGCTTCGATCAGCTTGGCAGTCCCGGCAGTGGCAACCACTTCGAAGCCCAAGTTGATCAGATCACGGGCTACGCCTGCAACCAGTGGCTTGTCGTCGTCACGCACGCTGATGAACGCGGTACCGCCGGTCGGCAGCACTTCGCTGGCGCCCATTTGAGCTTTGGCAAACGCCTCACCGAAGGTGTCGCCCACGCCCATCACTTCACCGGTGGACTTCATCTCTGGGCCCAGGATCGGGTCCACGCCAGGGAATTTGGCGAATGGGAACACCGCCTCTTTCACGCTGTAGAAGTTCGGAATGATTTCCTTGGTGAAGCCGATTTCCTTCAGGGTTTTACCGGCCATGACGCGCGCCGCGATCATCGCCAGGGAAACACCGATGCACTTGGAGACGAACGGCACGGTACGGGAAGCGCGCGGGTTGACTTCGATGACGTAAATGTCTTCGCCTTGCAGCGCCAACTGTACGTTCATCAGGCCGACCACGCCCAGTTCCAGGGCCATTTTCTTGACCTGTTCGCGCATCTCGTCCTGGATGTGGGCAGGCAGCGAGTACGGCGGCAGGGAGCACGCGGAGTCACCGGAGTGAACGCCGGCTTGCTCGATGTGCTGCATGATCGCGCCGATCACCACGTCGGTGCCGTCGCAGACCGCATCCACGTCCATTTCGATGGCGCAGTTGAGGAAGTGGTCGAGCAGCACCGGGCTGTCGTTGGACACTTTCACCGCGTCACGCAGGTAGCGCTTGAGCTCTTCTTCTTCGTAGACGATTTCCATCGCGCGGCCGCCCAGAACATAGGACGGACGAACCACCAGCGGGTAACCGATCTTGGCGGCGGCACGAATCGCTTCGTCTTCGCTGCGCACGGTGGCGTTTGGCGGCTGACGCAGGTTCAGACGCTCAACCATCTGCTGGAAGCGCTCACGGTCTTCGGCACGATCGATGGCATCAGGGCTGGTGCCGATGATCGGTACGCCGGCTTCTTCCAGGGCACGCGCCAGTTTCAGCGGGGTCTGGCCGCCGTACTGGACGATCACGCCTTTTGGTTTCTCGACCCGGCAGATTTCCAGCACGTCTTCCAGAGTAACTGGTTCGAAGTACAGGCGATCGGAGGTGTCGTAGTCGGTGGAAACGGTTTCCGGGTTGCAGTTGACCATGATGGTCTCGTACCCGTCTTCGCGCAGGGCCAGTGCCGCGTGTACGCAGCAATAGTCGAACTCGATGCCCTGGCCGATACGGTTAGGACCGCCGCCGAGGATCATGATCTTGTCACGGCCTGATGGTGCGGCTTCGCACTCTTCCTCGTAAGTCGAGTACATGTAGGCGGTGTCGGTAGCGAACTCGGCCGCGCAGGTGTCAACGCGCTTGTAGACCGGGAAGATTTCCAGCTTGTGGCGGTGGCGACGCAGAGCCTTCTCGGTCACGCCCAGCAGCTTGGCCAGACGCATGTCGGAGAAGCCTTTGCGCTTGAGGCGGAACATCAAGTCGCGGTCGATGCTGGCCAGACCCAGGGTCTTGACCTTCTCTTCTTCCTTGATCAGATCTTCGATCTGCACCAGGAACCACGGGTCGATCATGTTCATGCCGAAGATGTCTTCGACCGACAGGCCGGCGCGGAAGGCGTCAGCCACGTACCAGATACGCTCGGCGCCCGGCACGGTCAGTTCGCGCTTGAGGATGCTCATGCTTTCCGGATTACTCAGGTCGAGCTTCTCGTCCAGACCGCAAACACCCACTTCCAGACCGCGTAAAGCTTTCTGCAGGGATTCCTGGAAGGTCCGGCCGATGGCCATGACTTCACCGACCGACTTCATTTGAGTGGTCAGGCGCGCGTCGGCTTTCGGGAATTTCTCGAAGGCGAAGCGTGGCAGCTTGGTCACGACGTAGTCGATGGACGGCTCGAAGGACGCAGGAGTAGCGCCGCCGGTGATTTCGTTCTGCAATTCGTCCAGGGTGTAGCCGATCGCCAGCTTGGCAGCGATGCGCGCAATCGGGAAACCAGTGGCTTTCGACGCCAGGGCCGAGGAGCGGGATACCCGCGGGTTCATCTCGATGACTACCATACGGCCAGTGTCCGGGCAGATGCCGAACTGGACGTTGGAACCACCGGTTTCCACGCCGATTTCACGCAGTACCGCCAGGGAGGCGTTACGCATGATCTGGTATTCCTTGTCCGTCAGGGTCTGCGCTGGCGCAACGGTGATCGAGTCACCGGTGTGCACGCCCATCGGGTCAAAGTTTTCGATGGAGCAGACGATGATGCAGTTGTCCTTCTTATCGCGGACAACCTCCATCTCGTATTCTTTCCAGCCGATCAGGGATTCGTCGATCAGCAGCTCTTTGGTCGGCGACAAGTCGAGACCACGGGCGCAGATTTCTTCGAACTCTTCACGGTTGTAAGCGATACCGCCACCGGTGCCGCCCATGGTGAAGGACGGACGGATGATGCACGGGAAACCGAGCTTCTCGAGGACCGCGTTGGCCTCTTCCATGCTGTGGGCGATACCCGAACGCGGGCAGTCCAGACCGATGGATTTCATCGCCTTGTCGAAACGCGAACGGTCTTCAGCCTTGTCGATGGTGTCAGCGTTGGCGCCGATCATCTCTACGCCGAACTTCTCCAGAACGCCTTCGCGCTCCAGGTCCAGTGCGCAGTTCAGTGCGGTCTGGCCGCCCATGGTTGGCAGCAGCGCGTCCGGACGCTCTTTCTCAATGATCTTGGCAACGGTCTGCCATTTGATCGGCTCGATGTACGTGGCGTCAGCCATGTCCGGGTCGGTCATGATGGTCGCCGGGTTGGAGTTCACCAGGATGACGCGGTACCCCTCCTCGCGCAGGGCTTTACAGGCCTGGGCGCCGGAGTAGTCGAATTCGCAAGCCTGGCCGATCACGATCGGGCCAGCGCCGAGAATCAGGATGCTTTTAATGTCTGTACGTTTTGGCATGGGTTTGTCACTCAAATCCGCAGGTCAGTCGGCAAGCCGTCTTGTTCAATCTTTGAAGCCTTGAGGGGGGCCACCGGTTCTCGGGACCGCCCCTCAAGCTTTGCTCATCAAGGCGAGCGATTAGCGTCGCTTGGCCATTTCGTTGATGAAGCGATCAAACAGTGGCGCTACGTCGTTCGGGCCAGGGCTGGCTTCAGGGTGACCCTGGAAGCTGAAAGCGCTCTTGTCGGTACGCTCGATGCCTTGCAGGGTACCGTCGAACAGCGATTTGTGGATCGCGCGAACGTTGGCTGGCAGGGTCGTTTCGTCTACCGCAAAACCGTGGTTCTGGCTGGTGATCATCACAACGCCGGTGTCCAGATCCTGGACCGGGTGGTTGGCACCGTGGTGGCCGTGACCCATTTTCAGGGTCTTGGCGCCGGAGGCCAGAGCCAGCAGCTGGTGACCGAGGCAGATGCCGAACACCGGAATCTCGGTTTCCAGCACATCCTTGATCGCCTGGATCGCGTAGTCGCAAGGCTCCGGATCACCAGGACCGTTGGACAGGAACACGCCGTCCGGCTTCATCGCCAGAACGTCGGCGGCTGGCGTCTGAGCCGGCACTACGGTCACGCGGCAACCGCGCTCGACCAGCATGCGCAGGATGTTCAGCTTGACGCCGTAGTCGTAGGCAACCACGTGGTACGGCAGCTCGGAGGCTTCGATGGTCGCGTGGCTGTCGGTCTTCAAGTCCCAGACAGTCGAGCGCCACTCGTATTTCTCTTTGGTGCTGACGACTTTCGCCAGGTCCATGCCCTTCAGGCCAGGGAAGCCCTGAGCTGCGGCGATGGCGGCTTCTTCGGAGATGTTGTCACCGGCCATGATGCAGCCGTTCTGCGCGCCTTTCTCACGCAGGATGCGCGTCAGGCGGCGGGTGTCGATACCGGCGATTGCCACAACGTTGTTGGCTTTCAGGTAGTCGGACAGGGACATCGTGTTACGCCAGTTGCTCGCAACCAGTGGCAGGTCACGGATGACCAGACCAGCAGACCAGACGCGGTCGGACTCGGCATCTTCCGGCGTGGTGCCGGTGTTGCCGATGTGCGGGTAAGTCAGGGTAACGATTTGTTGGGCGTAGGAAGGATCGGTAAGGATTTCCTGATAGCCGGTCATGGCGGTGTTGAACACCACCTCACCAACGGTTTGACCGTCGGCTCCAATGGCTTCGCCGCGAAAAATGCTGCCATCAGCAAGGGCGAGTATGGCTGGCTTAGTCAAGAAGACCTCCCGTAAATAAAGCCTGAAAGGGCGATCGCAGGTTGCAAAAAAGCGGAGTGACGTATGGACACGTCACCCCGCTTCTTCACTGAATAATTCTGCGCGCTTTTAGTGGACACACTAAAGCTGTAGCTTACAGAAAAAGGCTTTTTTGGTCTACCGCCAATGAGCCTTAAAGGCCGGAGAATGCGACAGGACGTCGCTTGGCGGGATAAAACCGGGCTCAAACGCTGGGTTTGAACCCGATTTCGGGCGCATCTTAACGCAGGTCGAGCACGTCTTGCATGTCATAAAGACCCGGCTCACGACCGTCCAGCCACAACGCAGCACGCACTGCGCCCTTGGCGAAGGTCATGCGACTGGATGCCTTGTGGGTGATCTCGAGGCGCTCGCCTTCACAGGCGAACAGCACCGTATGATCGCCAACCACATCACCGCCGCGCACCGTGGCGAAACCGATGGTCTCGCGCTCACGCGCACCGGTGTGGCCTTCACGCCCGTAGACCGCGACCTTCTGCAGATCACGATCCAGCGCGCTGGCAATCACCTCCCCCATGCGCAAGGCCGTGCCCGACGGCGCATCGATCTTGTGCCGGTGATGAGCCTCGATGATTTCGATATCGGCATCATCGCCCAACACACGAGCAGCCATGTCGAGCAGCTTCAGCGACAGGTTTACCCCGACGCTGAAATTGGCCGCGAAGACGATCGGAATGTCCTTGCCCGCGTCGACCAGCAACTGCTTTTGCGCAGCGTCCAGACCGGTCGTGCCGATCACCATGGCTTTGCCTGCCTTGCGGCAGAACGCCAGGTTTTTCAGCATGACTTCCGGAAGCGTGAAGTCGATCAACACATCGAATTCTTCAGCCACGGATTCCACATGACCGGACAGCGGCACGCCGATACGCCCCAATGAGGCCAGCTCACCGGCATCCACACCAATCAGCGTGCTGCCAGGGCGCACGATGGCCGCCGTCAGGCCGGTCAGCGGTGCCCGTTGCTGCACCGCCTCGACCAGAATCTTGCCCATGCGGCCAGCCGCACCCATCACAGCAATACGTCGCATGCTCACCTCTTACAAATCGCCGAAGAAGCGCTTCACGCCTTCAAACCAACCAGTGGTTTTCGGCGAATGACTGTTGTCGTCCGCCAGCGAACTGCGGAACTCTTCCAGCAACTCGCGCTGACGACGACCCAGGTTGACCGGGGTTTCGACCGCCACACGGCACATCAAGTCGCCAGCACCGCCGCCACGCACCGGCGCAACGCCTTTACCGCGAACACGGAACTGCTTGCCGGTCTGAGTCCCCTCAGGGATTTTCAGTTTGACGCGACCATCAAGGGTCGGAATCTCCAACTCGCCGCCCAACGCCGCATCGACAAAGCTGATCGGCACTTCGCAGAACAGGTGCTTGCCATCACGCTGGAAGATCGCGTGCTCGCGCACATTGATCACCACGTACAGATCGCCAGTCGGACCACCCTGCGCACCCGCCTCGCCTTCGCCGGACAGACGAATGCGATCACCGGTATCGACGCCCGCCGGCACTTTTACCGAGAGGGTTTTGTACTCTTCGACACGGCCTTCGCCGTTGCACGAGTTGCACGGATCGGAAATGATCTTGCCTTGGCCATGGCAACGCGGGCAGGTTTGCTGCACCGAGAAGAAGCCTTGCTGCATGCGCACCTGACCAATGCCGCCACAGGTCGGGCAAGTGACAGGCGAAGAGCCTTTCTTGGCGCCCGAGCCATCGCACGGCTTGCAGTTGACCAGTGTTGGAACGCGGATATTCACGGTCGTGCCGCGCACCGCCTCTTCCAGGTTCAGCTCCAGGGTGTAGCGCAAGTCGCTGCCGCGCTGGGCGCCGCCACGGGCTCCGCCACGACCGCCACCGAAGAAGTCACTGAAGACATCGCCAAAGATGTCGGAGAAGTTCTGACCGCCAAACCCGGCACCGCCGCCACCCATGCTTGGGTCGACGCCGGCATGACCGTATTGGTCGTATGCCGCGCGCTTGCTCGAATCGGACAGCACTTCATAGGCCTCGTTGGCCTCTTTGAACATATCTTCCGACGCTTTGTCATCGGGATTACGGTCCGGGTGGTGCTTCATTGCCAGGCGGCGGTAGGCCTTTTTCAGGTCTGCTTCGCTTGAGCCACGCTCAACACCCAATACTTCGTAATAGTCACGCTTTGCCATAAGTCTTTGCACTCTTAAGGACGTTCGGCAAACCTCTCCTGAGCCTCGCCAAACTCGTTGAGCCCCAATACAGGCCCGGACCCAACTCACGTCAATTCAACGATCCTGGTCTTTGATTCAATGCGGCACTTTCGGCTCGAGAAGCAGGAGCATTCCCAACCCTACCGCCAGCATCCGAACGTTGTCGCATGCTGTAAAAATTCGCTAACTCCAGACACGCCAACGCGGGAGCAAGCTCCCGCGCGGCGACATCCTACCAGTCACCGCCAGAAGGCAGTCAACCGGGCGACCAACAACTTACTTGTGGTCTTTTACTTCTTCGAACTCGGCATCAACGACGTCGTCGGCTTTTTGAGCTTTTTCGTCGTGCGGTGCAGCGCCTTCAGCAGGCTGGGCCTGTTCGGCATACATCTTCTGCGCCACTGGAGCGGAGACTTTCGACAGCTCTTCAACCTTGGCGTCGATGGCAGCCTTGTCGTCGCCTTTAATGGCGGCTTCCAGGGCAACCACTGCCGCTTCGATTGCAGTCTTCTCTTCAGCGCTCACTTTGTCGCCAGCATCAGCGACCATTTTGCGTGTCGAGTGAACCAGTGCATCACCCTGGTTGCGGGCGCTTGCCAGCTCTTCGAACTGACGGTCGGCATCGACGTTGGCTTCAGCGTCGCGAATCATCTGCTGAATTTCTTCCTCGGACAGACCGGAGTTGGCCTTGATCACGATCGACTGGGTCTTGCCGGTAGCCTTGTCTTTGGCGCCTACGTGCAGGATGCCGTTGGCATCGATGTCGAAGGTCACTTCAATTTGTGGCACACCGCGTGGCGCTGGTGGAATCTCGGCCAGGTCGAACTTGCCCAGGGACTTGTTCTGAGCAGCTTGCTTACGCTCGCCTTGCAGCACGTGAATGGTCACAGCGCCCTGGTTGTCGTCGGCAGTCGAGAACACTTGCGATTTCTTGGTAGGAATCGTGGTGTTTTTCTCGATCAGCGCGGTCATCACGCCACCCATGGTTTCGATACCCAGGGTCAGCGGGCTGACGTCGAGCAGCAGAACGTCTTTCACGTCGCCGGCCAATACCGCGCCCTGGATAGCAGCACCCATGGCAACAGCTTCATCCGGGTTCACGTCTTTACGTGCTTCTTTACCGAAGAATTCGGTCACCAGCTTCTGAACCAGTGGCATACGGGTCTGACCGCCTACCAGGATCACGTCGTTGATGGCGCCAACGTCGATACCGGAGTCTTTCAGAGCGATACGGCAAGGTTCGATGGTGCGTTGAACCAGGTCTTCTACCAGCGCTTCGAGCTTGGCGCGGGAGATTTTCACGTTCAAGTGCTTAGGACCGGTGGCGTCTGCAGTGATGTACGGCAGGTTCACGTCGGTCGACATGCTCGAGGACAGTTCGATCTTGGCTTTTTCAGCGGCTTCTTTCAGGCGCTGCATGGCCAGCGGGTCACCTTTGAGGTTCATGCCGCTTTCTTTCTTGAATTCGTCAACGAGGTAGTCGATCAGACGAATGTCAAAGTCTTCACCGCCCAGGAACGTATCGCCGTTGGTGGCCAATACTTCGAACTGGTGCTCGCCATCAACTTCAGCAATCTCGATCACGGAAACGTCGAAAGTACCGCCGCCCAAGTCGTAAACGATCACGGTGTGATCGCCTTTAGCCTTGTCCATACCGTAAGCCAGAGCAGCAGCGGTAGGTTCGTTGATGATACGTTTAACGTCCAGACCCGCGATGCGGCCGGCGTCTTTGGTGGCTTGACGCTGGCTGTCGTTGAAGTAGGCCGGAACGGTGATCACCGCTTCGGTCACTGGCTCGCCGAGGTAGTCTTCGGCGGTCTTCTTCATTTTCTTCAGAATTTCAGCCGAGATTTGCGGCGGCGACATTTTCTGGCCGTTCACTTCAACCCAGGCGTCACCGTTGTCAGCCTTGGCGATTTTGTACGGGACCATCTTGATGTCTTTCTGTACGACTTCTTCGTCGAACTTACGACCGATCAGACGCTTCACCGCATACAGGGTGTTGTGCGGATTGGTCACAGCCTGACGCTTGGCCGACTGGCCAACGAGGATTTCGCCATCGTTGGCGTACGCAATGATCGACGGCGTGGTACGCGCGCCTTCAGCGTTTTCAATAACTTTTGCTTTGCCGTTTTCCATGACGGAGACGCAGGAGTTGGTAGTCCCCAGGTCGATACCGATAATTTTGCCCATGTTAACTCTCCCGAAACTTTGGATTTGGTTGCCGCAGCAGTGGTGGCTAACTGCGGTAGCACTTAAACGCTTGACTTCTAAATGGGGGCCTTGCGGCTAATTTCAAGCCTGCTCATCAATAGAAGGCGAAACTGGCGCAGGCGCCTTGCTCACCACGACCATGGCCGGGCGCAGCAGGCGACCATTGAGCTGGTAACCCTTCTGGAAGACTTTGAGCACGCTGTTCGGCTCGACGTCGGCGCTTTCCTGCATGGCCATTGCCTGATGCTGAACGGCATTGAACGGTTCGCCATGCGGATCGATCGCTTCCAGGTGATAACGCTTCAGGGTGTCCTGAAACATTTTCAGCGTCAGCTCGATCCCTTCGCGCATCGGACGGATGCTTTCGTCGTCCGGGCTGGACAACTCCAGACCACGCTCCAGGCTGTCAACGATCGGCAACAAGTCGCTGGCGAATTTCTCCAAGGCGAACTTGTGAGCCTTTTCTACATCCTGCTCGGCGCGACGGCGGACGTTCTGCAGATCAGCCGCTACACGCAAAGCCTGATCATGAGCACCCGCCAATTGCTCTTCGAGCACTTGTACACGAGCCGCCAGTTCATCACCCGAATCCTGGGCAGCCTGATCGGCGTCTAGATTTTGCGTATCCACTGTCTGTTCGTCAGCCATAGAATTCTCCTTTCAATATCGTCCGCGAGCTCAACTCACACTTCTGTCCCGGTATATGGGGCCGCAAAAATCAGCTTCAAGGGGTGGGTTGTGATTAACCCTACAAAAAACGCTGCATTGTGATTACCCGATGCGCCAAGCATTTCGTCAGATCAAGCAAATCGAGCCAAGAGAGGGCATTGTCAGCCACAAATAAAACACTGTATAAATAACCAGACCTAAAGCCTGGGAGCGGCCTTTATGCTGGTGCACCTGTCCGTACATAACTACGCCATCGTCGAACACCTCGATCTCGAACTCGATCGCGGGATGAGCGTGATCACCGGGGAAACCGGCGCCGGCAAGTCGATCATGCTCGACGCCCTGGGCCTGACGCTGGGCGACCGTGCCGACAGCGGCGTGGTTCGTCCCGGTGCCGACAAGGCCGACATCCTGGCAACCTTTGACCTGGTTGACATCCCCGAAGCCAGCGCCTGGCTCGCCGAACGCGACCTCGAAAGCGACGGCCCGTGCATCCTGCGCCGGGTGATCACCGCCGAAGGACGCTCGCGGGGCTACATCAACGGCACGCCCTGCCCGCTCGGCGATCTCAAAGCCCTGGGCGAATTGCTGATCGACATCCACAGCCAGCACGAACACCAGTCACTGCTCAAGACTGACACTCACCGCCGCTTGCTGGACGAGTACGCGGGAGCCACCGACCTTGCCCGCCAGGTGCAACTGGCTGCTCAACGCTGGCGCCAGACCCGCCAGGAACTGGAGCGTCTCTCCAATTCCGGTGACGAGCAGCGCGCTCGCCATCAATTGCTCAGCTATCAACTCGAAGAGCTGGAGAACCTGGGCCTCGGTGAAAACGAGCTGGAGCAACTGGAACAGGAACACAAGAACCTCACCAACGCAGAAACCCTGCTGGGCATCTGTCGGCAAGTGGTCGAACAATGCAGCGAAAGTGATTCCGGGAATGTCCTGAACGCGCTGACCGCCAGCCTCAATCGCCTGTCGAGCGTCAACAACTCGATCGGCGCACTGGGCGAAGCCAGCAGCCTGCTGACCAGCGCACAGATTCAGGTAGAAGAAGCCGTCGGCGAGCTGAACCGCTTCCTTGATAACTTCGACGCCGACCCTGCCCGCCTTCAATACCTGGAAGAACGTCTCGACGCGATCTACACCATGGCGCGCAAGCACCGCATCCAGCCGACCGAAGTCGCGGAGATGCAGCAACGCTTGCTGGATGAAATCGAAACTCTGAACGCCAATGACGAGTCCATCGAACGCCTGAGCGATGAACTGGCGTCTTTTGCCCGCCATTATCAGGAGAAGGCCCGGGAACTGAGCGACTTGCGTCATCAGGCGTCGAACAGCCTGGCCAGCGCCGTCGAGCAGGAAATCCAGCGACTGGGCATGCCCGGCGGACGTTTCACCATTGAGCTTCGCCCCAACAGCAGCGATGAACTGTTACCCAACGGGCTTGAGCAGGTCGAACTGCTCGTCAGCGCCAACCCCGGCCAGCCATTAAAAGCCTTGGCCAAAGTAGCTTCGGGCGGCGAGCTGTCGCGGATCAGCCTCGCGATTCAAGTGATCACCGCTCAGACCTCGCGAGTACCGACGCTGGTGTTCGACGAAGTGGACGTGGGCATCGGCGGCCCGACTGCCGAAATCGTCGGCCAGCTGCTGCGCCGGCTCGGGGAGAGCGGACAAGTGTTGACCGTGACTCACTTGCCACAAGTGGCTGCTCAGGGTCATCAACATCTATTCGTGCACAAGGTGCGCGGCGAAGATGCCACCCACACAGCGGTTTCCAAGCTGAGCAAAAATGACCGAGTCGAAGAAGTGGCGCGGATGCTGGGGGGCATCGATCTGACCAAGGAATCCCTGGCCCACGCGAAGAAAATGGTCGTTACTGCAAAAATTTAAGAACGGCAGAAAGCACGAAGGCGACCCTGGGGTCGCCTTCGCTCGTTTCGCGAACGTGAAATTCGCGCGACTTGCTTACTTTTTCTTACGTACGTACAGCACCAGATTGTGGTCAACCATCTCGAAGCCATACTTGTCGACGATGGCTTTCTGCAGACGCTCGATTTCTTCGTCGAAGAATTCGATCACTTCGCTGGTTTCGACGTTGACCATATGGTCGTGATGCTTGCCGTCATCCAGCTCGAAGACCGCATGGCCCCCGTCGAAGTTGTGTCGCACCACAAGGCCAGCTGCCTCGAACTGAGTCAATACACGGTAAACCGTGGCCAGACCGACGTCCTCACCAGCCTCCATCAGCGCCTTGTAAACATCTTCGGCACTCATGTGGCGTTGCTCGGCGGAATCGAGCATTTGCAGAATCTTGACCCTTGGCAGGGTCACTTTGAGGCCGGCTTTGCGTAGTTCGCTATTTTCAACCATGGTCAGCTTTCTCGCGATGCTGCTTCGCAGCTTCTCTTAATGCGGGTATGATCGGCGTTTACGTTGTCCCAGCCAAGATAGTGGAAGTCGCCCACCGATGCAAAACACCAAGCTCTTGCTAACCAGTTTCACCTTTGTGGGACTGCTCGCACTCGCCGGTTGTTCATTCCCCGGGGTTTACAAAATCGACATCCAGCAGGGCAATGTCGTCACGCAGGACATGATAGACCAGTTACGCCCGGGAATGACCCGTAAGCAAGTACGGTTTATCATGGGCAACCCTCTGCTGACCGACACGTTCCATGCCGATCGCTGGGATTACCTGTACAGCCTGCAACCCGGTGGCGGTGAACGCCAACAGGAACGCATTAGCGTTATCTTCAACCCAAATGACCAGCTTGTCAGCCTCTCCGGCGACTTCATGCCGGGCGTGAGCCGCGACGAAGCCATTCTCGGCAAGGACAGCACCACTAACGTGGCTGCTCCTGTAGAAAATACCGAGAAGCCGAAACCGGAAAAACCGGTCAAGCCAGGTTCGTTGCTGGATCAGATTCAGAAGGATGTCGACGGCGTAGAAACCGTTCCAGTCCCGACGCCAGAACCGCTGGAAACCACGCCGCAATAATTTGCGACGCAATAAAAAACCCGGAAATTCCGGGTTTTTTATTGTCCAGCGTTCAGTGATTTACTGATTCCGGGCCTTAGCCTCAGCAGCCTTGGCGGCGCGCAACCGGCGAACTTCCTTCGGATCAGCTAGCAAGGGCCGGTAGATCTCGATGCGATCCCCAGCCTGAACTGGCCGAGTGTCCGGATCAGCGATCACTTTGCCGAAGATTCCCACCGGGCAATCGGTCAGGTTCAACTCGGCAAACGCTTCACCGATGCCTGACTTGAGCAACGCCGCGCGCACTGTCGTTCCGGCAGGCACCGCCACCGAGAGGAGCGCCTGTCGATCAACGGCGGCATAAACCACCTCGACATCAACCATCGACTCAACCATGCATTTGTTTGGCGCGCTGACAGAACGCGTCCACCAGCGTATTCGCGGCCTGATTGAATAATGGCCCCAACGTCGCGCGCACGATCGGCCCGGCGTAATCGAACGACAGGTCCAGGCTGATCTTGCAGGCCTTTTCGCCCAAGGGCTTGAACACCCAGATACCGTGCAACTGGGTGAAAGGACCTTCTTCGAGGTTCATTTCGATGGAATGGCCGGGGACCAGAATGTTTCGAGTAACGAAATGCTGACTCAAGCCACCCTTGGCCACGCCTACGCTGGCGCGCATGTGTTCAAGGCTGCTTTCCAGCACCTCGGCGGTCGAGCACCACGGCAGAAATTCCGGGTAACGCGCTACGTCGTTGACCAGGTCATAAAGCGCTTGTGCCGGATAGGGCAGCAGCGCCGAACGTTGAATGTGTGTCGTCATGTCAGCGTCACTTCCACAGCTGTGCGGCAAACACTACGAGAATGCCGATGGGCGCCACATAGCGCATCAAGAACAAGGACAGGGCGAACAACGCCGGGCTGCGGATCGACAATTCGTCGCGTACCGCTTCACGCCCCATCACCCAGCCTGCGAACACCACGAAACACAAACCACCGAGTGGCAACATGATCCGCGAAGTGAAGAAATCGATCACGCCAAAGAAGTCCAGGCCGCCGGCCGCTCCCCATTGATAGAGGTGGAACATCCCCCCTTCGTTCACGAAAAACTTGGCTTCTTTCCAGATATTGAAGGAAAACACCGTACCCAGGCCGACAAACCAGCAGGTAAATGCCAGCCAAAAGGTCACCCAGGCACGACTGACCTTCGTGCGTTCAACCAGATAGGCCACCATCGGTTCAAGCAGGGAGATCGCCGAACTCCAGGCCGCCACAGCGACCAGTACGAAGAACACTACGCCCATCAACTGGCCGAACGCTACGTTACCGAACGCAAACGGCAGGCTGACGAACATCAGGCCAGGGCCTTCACTCGGGTTCAGGCCCGCGGCAAACACAATCGGAAACAATGCCAGGCCAGCCACCAGAGAAACAAAGGTGTCGAGCAATGCCACGCCGACCACGGTGCCGGAGATCGACGAATCCTTGGGCATGTAGGCCCCGTAGATCATGATCGAACCGACGCCCACGCTCAGGGAGAAGAAGGCGTGTCCCATGGCGGGCAACAAGCCGTCGAGCACTTTTTCCGGGTGGAAGTCGAACATGAAATGCACGCCTTCCATGAAATGGCCTGTGGTCATGCTGTAGCCCAGCAGCACCAGGATCATTACAAAAAGAAGCGGCATCATGATCCGCAGACTGCGCTCGAGCCCCGCAACCACGCCTTTGGCGATGACGACCGCCGACAGCAACATGAATATCGTGTGCCAAAGGGTCAGGCGCCAAGGGTCGGCGATCACCCCGCCAAAGTACGCGCCGACCTGATCAGGCGTAACCCCCTGGAAGTCGCCACGGCCCATGTCGATGATGTAATCCAGTGACCAGCCGCCAACCACGCTATAGAAAGACAGGATCAGCAACGCCGTGACCATCCCGGCGAACGCACCCCACGACCACTTGCCCGAATGCCCGGCTTCCTGCGCCAGAACCTTCAAGGCATTGGCCGGACTCTGCCGCGCGCGGCGGCCGATCAGGGTTTCGGCGAGCATGACCGGCACACCGATCAGCGCGATACAGGCCAGGAACATGAGCACGAAGGCACCGCCGCCGTAGACGCCAACCATGTACGGGAATTTCCAGATACTACCCAGGCCCACGGCCGAACCGGTCGCGGCGAGTATGAAGACCCAGCGGCTAGCCCAACTGCCGTGGACAGAAACCTTGTCTGTCGACATCGTTATCACGCCCAAGCGTTCAAAAAAGAGGCCGCATTGTCCGGGATTCAATCAACCTGCTCAAGCACGTAGCGATACCGTAGCCGACTCGCGTGCAACTCCCTATAATGCCGCCCCTATGGCTAAACAGAAGAAACACCCAACAGGGACCATCGCGCAAAACAAAAAGGCGCGACACGATTACTTCATCGAGCACAAGTTCGAGGCTGGTCTGGTCCTGGCCGGCTGGGAAGTAAAGAGTCTGCGGGCAAGCAAGCTGCAACTGGTCGACAGTTACGTGCTGCTCAAGGATGGCGAAGCCTGGTTGCTCGGCAGTCACATCACGCCGTTGATGACCGCCAGCACCCACGTCATCGCCGACCCGACCCGCACCCGAAAATTGCTGCTCAACCGCCGCGAGCTGGAAAAGCTGGCCGCCGCCGTGCAGCAAAAAGGTTATGCCTGCGTGTGCCTGTCCTGGTACTGGAGCAAGCACATGGTCAAGTGCGAGATCGCACTGGGCAAGGGCAAGAAGGAATACGACAAGCGTGATACCGAACGCGAGCGCGACGCTGGTCGTGAATTGCAGCGTGCGGTGCGCAACAAGGGCAAGGAAGACTGATTCTTTCGCCTTGAGAACGCTTTCGTCGGATACCTGATCGTTCCCACGCTCCGCGTGGGCATGCATCCCGTGACGCTCCGCGTCACAAAGCGGACGCAGAGCGTCCATTGCTGCATTACCACGCAGAGCGTGGGAACGATCACTCCACTGACTACATCCCTTTGCGCCGCTCCGCCCGAGCCATGCGCTGCACTTCCTGACGCACCTCTTCCAGCACCTCCTGCACATACAGGATGTGTCGGCTGGAGACTTCCCGCGCCTGCTCCGCCCTTCCTTCGATGATCGCCAGGTACAACTCCCGGTGCTGTGTGATCAGCATGTCGCGGGTTTCCGTACGCTGTTTGTACATGCCACCGATGTTGGTCACGACGTTGCGCTTGAGCAGATCGAACAACCCGCGAATGGTGTGCAGCAGCACCGCGTTATGGCTGGCTTCGGCAATGGCCAGGTGAAATTTTGCGTCCGCCGCGCCCTCCTCCGCCCGGCTCACCTCGTCGTGACGCGTGTAGCAGTCCTGCAATTCGTTGAAGGCCGCCGTCAATCGCTCACGATCCACATCAGTGGCGCGCAGTGCCGCGTAATAGGCGCAGGACGCTTCCAGCGTATGGCGAAATTCCAGAAGATCGCGCTGAGCTTCGGGATTGCTTTCCAGCAGGTGCAGCAGCGGATCGCTGAAGGTCGACCCTAGCGATTCCACCACATAGTTGCCGCCACCCTGACGACTGACCAGCAAGCCCTTGGCCGCCAGTTTCTGAATCGCCTCGCGCAACGAAGGGCGTGACACGCCGAACTGCTCGGCCAACGCGCGTTCGGCCGGCAAGCGCTCACCGGACTTCAACGTGCCTTCGAGAATCATCCCCTCGAGCTGCTCGACAATATCGTCAGACAAACGGCGCTGACGAATCTGATCAAACCCCATAACTCAATTCTCCACGGTCCCGACGGCTCGCCGGGCTCTCTATTCTGGCCTATCGGCGCTGTGCCAGCACCTACCAGACGGCATTTGTTAAGACGGATCAAGCACACGGCCATGGGCTTATTCGACAAAAGTTTTAGGGCGGCAAATTGACACACCACCTCCAACACTTTTACCCTAGCCAACAGCGATTGTAAATTGGTATTACCAATTATCCAAGAACGCTGACCAGTGCCTGACCAACAACAATTAGGGGCCACCCCATATGCAAACCTGGCAACAGCTCTATACCCCGCTCGGCAGCCTCGGCGTCTCTGCGCTCGCGGCCGTTATTCCCATCGTGTTTTTCTTTTTGGCATTGGCCGTGTTCCGGCTCAAAGGGCACGTGGCGGGCAGCATCACGCTGGCCTTGTCCATCGCCGTCGCCATCTTCGCTTTCAAGATGCCGGTCGATATGGCCTTCGCCGCCGCAGGCTATGGCTTTGCCTACGGACTGTGGCCCATTGCGTGGATCATCGTCGCGGCAGTGTTCCTCTACAAACTGACGGTCAAGAGTGGCCAGTTCGAAGTGATCCGCAGCTCCGTGCTGTCGATCACCGATGACCAGCGCCTGCAGGTTCTATTGATCGGCTTCTGCTTCGGCGCGTTCCTGGAAGGGGCCGCCGGTTTCGGTGCACCGGTCGCGATTACCGCCGCCCTGTTGGTAGGCTTGGGCTTCAACCCGCTGTACGCCGCCGGCCTGTGCCTGATCGCCAACACCGCGCCAGTCGCTTTCGGTGCCTTGGGCATTCCGATCATCGTCGCCGGCCAAGTGACCGGCATCGACGCGTTCAAGATCGGCGCCATGACCGGCCGCCAACTGCCGCTGTTGTCGTTGTTCGTGCCGTTCTGGCTGGTGTTCATGATGGACGGCATGCGCGGCGTGCGGGAAACCTGGCCGGCTGCGCTGGTGGCCGGTTTGAGCTTTGCCATCACCCAATACTTCACGTCGAACTTCATCGGTCCCGAGTTGCCGGACATCACCTCGGCGCTGGTCAGCCTGATTTCCCTGACGCTGTTCCTGAAAGTCTGGCAGCCAAAACGTGCCGCAGGCCAACACATCGCCGGTGCCGTCTCGGCCTCCGTGGTGACGGCCAGCGCCGGCGGTTTCGGCCAGCCACGCACCACCGTGGCTTCGCCTTTCAGCTTCGGCGAAATTTTCAAAGCCTGGTCGCCGTTCCTGATCCTCACCGTCCTGGTCACTATCTGGACCCTCAAACCGTTCAAGGCAATGTTTGCCGCCGGCGGCTCGATGTACAGCTGGGTGTTCAACTTCGCCATCCCGCATCTGGATCAAATGGTGATCAAGGTCGCGCCGATCGTGACGGCACCGATCGCCGTTCCAGCGGTGTTCAAACTTGATCCGATTTCCGCGACCGGCACGGCGATTTTCTTCTCCGCGCTGATCTCGATGCTGGTGCTGAAGATCAATATCAAAACTGGTCTGACCACTTTGAGAGAGACCTTCTACGAGCTGCGCTGGCCGATTCTGTCGATCGGTATGGTGCTGGCATTTGCCTTCGTCACCAACTACTCGGGCATGTCGTCGACCATGGCCCTGGTACTGGCCGGCACCGGCGCCGCGTTCCCGTTCTTCTCGCCGTTCCTCGGCTGGCTGGGCGTGTTCCTGACCGGTTCCGATACCTCGTCCAACGCGCTGTTCAGTTCGTTGCAAGCGACCACCGCACACCAGATCGGCGTCAACGATGTGCTGCTGGTGGCGGCCAACACCAGTGGTGGCGTGACCGGCAAGATGATCTCGCCGCAATCGATCGCCGTGGCCTGCGCCGCGACCGGTCTGGTGGGCAAGGAATCGGACCTGTTCCGCTTCACCCTCAAGCACAGCCTGTTCTTCGCGACCATCGTCGGCTTGATCACCCTGGCTCAGGCCTACTGGTTCACCGGCATGCTGGTGCACTAAGACCTACACGGCAAAACGCAAAAACCGACGCCGGACCACGACTCCGGCGTCAGCAATTCACCACCCGGTCCGTAAGGCTACTGAAAGCTTGCCTCTCTATATTCAGCAGCCTCAGCGGACGGATAACCGGGCCCACCCGGAGACACGCCTGATGAGCGAGCTTTTTTACAACGCCGTGCCGAACGCGACCCGTGTCGCCCCGCCACTGCCCGAGCCTCGGCAATACCCCAGCGAAAAACCGTCCCGGGTCTACCTGTTCGGGACTTGCGTGGTGGATTTGTTCTACCCCGAAGCCGGGATGGACGCGATTCACTTGCTGGAACGCGAAGGCATTCGGGTCGAGTATCCGCAAGGTCAAAGCTGCTGCGGGCAACCGGCCTACACCTCCGGCTACACCGAGCAGGCACGGACCGTGGCGCGCTCGCAACTGGCGTTGTTCGCCGGGGATTATCCGGTGGTGGTGCCTTCAGGTTCTTGTGCCGGGATGTTGCGCGAACACTACGCCGACTTGTTCAAGGACGAGCCGCAAACGTTGAAACAGGTTCAGGCGCTGGCCGCCCGGACTTACGAGCTGGCTGAGTTCCTGTTGTTTGTCTGCAAGGTGCAGCTCAAGGACAGCGGCAAGCCGGTAAAAGTGGCGTTGCACACATCGTGCTCGGCACGCCGCGAAATGAACACCCACCTGCACGGTCGCGAGTTGTTGGCGCAATTGAGCAACGTGGAGCGGGTCAATCACGATCACGAAAGTGAATGTTGTGGCTTCGGCGGGACGTTCAGCGTCCGTATGCCAGACATTTCCGGCGCGATGGTGGCTGACAAGACCCGGTCGTTGAAGGAATCCGGCGCGCACAAGGTACTGAGTGCCGATTGCGGTTGCCTGATGAACATCAACGGCTCGCTGGAGAAACAGCAGGAAGCGTTGCGCGGCCAACACCTGGCCAGCTTCCTCTGGCAGCGAACCGGAGGTGCTCAATGAACGCCTCTGCGATTATTCCTACGGTTGCCGTGGAAGAAGATTTTCGCGTCCGGGCTCACAAGGCTTTGGACGACAAGCAATTGCGAAACAACTTTCGCACTGCGATGGATTCCCTGATGAGCAAGCGGGCAGCGTCCTTCAGCGATGCCCACGAAAGAGAACATTTGCGCGCGCTGGGCAATGCTGTCCGCGCCCGAGCGTTATCCAAGTTGCCCGACCTGCTCGAGCAACTTGAACAGAACCTGACCCGCAACGGTGTGACAGTGCACTGGGCGGAAACGGTGGACGAAGCCAATGGCATCGTCCTCTCGATCATCCGCGCTCACGAGGGGCGGCAAGTGATCAAGGGCAAATCGATGGTCAGCGAAGAGATGGAGATGAACCACGTCCTCGCTGAACAGGGCATTGAATGCCTGGAATCGGACATGGGCGAGTACATCGTCCAGCTCGACCACGAGAAGCCTTCACACATTATTATGCCGGCGATCCACAAGAATGCCGGTCAGGTCGCGTCCTTGTTCCACGACAAACTTGGCGTGGAATACACCAAGGACGTTGACCAACTCATTCAGATCGGTCGCAAAGTCTTGCGGCAGAAATTCTTCGAAGCGGACATCGGCGTCTCCGGCGTCAACTTCGCCGTGGCCGAAACCGGCACCCTGCTGCTGGTGGAAAACGAAGGCAACGGCCGCATGACCACCACGGTGCCGCCGGTGCACATCGCCGTCACCGGCATCGAAAAAGTCGTGGAAAACCTGCGCGATGTGGTGCCGCTGTTGTCGCTGCTGACCCGCTCGGCGCTCGGCCAGCCGATCACCACCTACGTCAACATGATCTCCGGCCCGCGCAAGGAACATGAACTCGACGGCCCCCAGGAAGTGCATCTGGTGCTGCTCGACAACGGTCGCAGCCAGGCCTTCGCCGACAGCGAATTGCGCCAGACCTTGAACTGCATCCGCTGCGGCGCGTGTATGAATCATTGCCCGGTCTACACTCGAATCGGCGGCCACGCCTATGGAGAGGTTTACCCGGGACCTATCGGAAAAATCATCACTCCGCACATGGTCGGCCTGGCGAAAGTCCCGGACCATCCAAGTGCGTCGTCGCTGTGTGGCGCTTGCGGCGAAGTCTGCCCGGTAAAAATCCCTATCCCTGCATTGCTGCGGCGCCTACGGGAAGAGAACGTCAAAGCCCCGGACAGCCCGCATCAAGTCATGCGCGGCCAGGGCAGCAAGTATTCACGCAAGGAGCGCTTTATCTGGAACGCCTGGGCCAAACTCAACAGTTCGCCAACGCTGTATCGTTTGTTTGGCTTCTTTGCCACGCGCCTGCGTGCGCTCGCGCCGAGCAACGTTGGCCCGTGGACGCAAAACCACAGTGCACCGAAGCCCGCCGCCCGCTCACTGCATGACATGGCCCGCGAGCATTTGGCCAAACAGGGAGATCGTTGATGAGCGCCAAGCAAAACATCCTCGCCAAGTTGCGCAATAGTCTGACCGGCACCACGCCCGTGCCCGACGATTTCGACGTTGAACTGGTGACAGCGCCCTACACCTACACCGCCGAGCAACGCATCCCGCAACTGCGCAAACTGATGGAAGCGGTGCACACCGAAATCCACCTGACGTCCGGCGAAGGTTGGCCGACGTTGCTTGCTCAGTTGCTGCGGGATCGTCAGTTGCCAAGCCTGTTGATTGCACCGACTACGCCTCACGGCCAACGTGTCACTCAGCACTGGGCGAAAAATCCGGGACTGCCGACACTCAAGTCCTACAACCGCCCGGTTGAAGAATGGAAAGCCGAACTGTTCAACGACACACCGGCCAGCCTGACCACCACCCTCGGCGCCATCGCCGCCACGGGCAGCCTGATTCTCTGGCCGACGCGCGAAGAGCCACGCCTGATGAGCCTGGTGCCACCGGTGCATTTCGCCCTGCTCAAGGCCAGCGAAATCCGCGATAACTTCTATCAGGTGCAGCAGGAATTCGAATGGGCCCAAGGCATGCCGACCAATGCGTTGCTGGTGTCTGGCCCGTCGAAAACCGCGGACATCGAGCAAGTCCTGGCCTATGGCGCACATGGTCCCAAAGACCTGGTGGTTTTGATTTTGGAGGACCAATGAGTCTACCGGCGGCTTTCCTGCGAGATGCGCAGCAACTGATCCCTGAGGTGCGGCGTTTCGACGACCCGCTGTCGACATTGGCCTTCGGCACCGACGCCAGTTTCTATCGGCTGATTCCGAAACTGGTGATTCGCGTCGAGTCCGAAGACGAAGTGGTGGCGCTGTTGAAACTGGCCCAGCGCGATCATGTCCCCGTGACCTTCCGCGCCGCCGGTACCAGCCTGTCCGGCCAGGCCATCAGCGATTCAGTGTTGATCGTACTGGGGGATAACTGGAACGGTCGCGAGATTCGCGGCCAGGGCATGCAAATCCGCCTGCAACCGGGCGTGATCGGCGCGCAGGCCAACGCGTGGCTGGCTCCGTTCGGCCGCAAGATCGGCCCGGATCCGGCGTCGATCAACGCCTGCAAAATCGGCGGCATCGTCGCCAACAACGCCAGCGGCATGTGCTGCGGCACAGCGCAGAACACCTACCACACGCTGGCCGGTATTCGTCTGGTGCTGGCCGATGGCAGCCGTCTCGATACCGAAGATGCGGCGAGTGTTGCCGCGTTTCGCCAGAGTCATGCCGCCCTGCTGGAACGTCTGGCGACCTTGGGCCGCGAGACCCGCGCCAATGCCGTGCTGGCTGCGAGAATCCGCCACAAATACCGTCTGAAAAATACCACCGGGCTGTCGCTCAATGCGCTGGTGGATTTCGACGAGCCTGTGGATATCTTGAGCCACTTGCTGGTCGGTTCCGAAGGCACGCTTGGTTTCATCAGCGCAGTGACCTACGACACGGTCATCGACCATCCGAACAAAGCGTCGGCGCTGATCGTGTTCCCGGATGTGGAAACCTGCTGCAACGCCGTCACCGTGCTGAAAAGCCAACCCGTGTCCGCCGTGGAGCTGCTCGATCGTCGCAGCCTGCGCTCGGTGCAGGACAAACCCGGCATGCCGGCTTTCGTACAACAGCTGTCGAACAATGCCTGCGCGTTGCTGATTGAATCCCGCGCGGCATCGTCCACTTTGCTGCAGGAACAATTGGCGCAGATCATGGCGTCGCTGGCTTCTTTCCCCGTGGAAAAACAGGTCGACTTCACCGAAGACCCGGTCGAGAACGCCCGGCTCTGGGCGATTCGCAAGGACACCTTCCCCGCCGTCGGCGCGGTGCGCAAAACCGGCACCACGGTGATCATCGAAGACGTGACCTTTCCGGTGGAACAACTGGCGATCGGCGTGAACCGCCTGATCGAGTTGTTCGATAAACATCACTACGACGAAGCGATCCTTTTCGGACACGCGCTGGAAGGCAATCTGCACTTCGTCTTCACCCAAGGCTTCAACAACCCGGAAGAAGTCGCACGCTACCAGGCGTTCATGGACGACGTGGCGCAGTTGGTGGCGGTGGAATTCGGCGGCTCGCTGAAGGCCGAACACGGCACCGGTCGCAACATGGCGCCGTTCGTTGAGCTGGAATGGGGCAGCGATGCCTATCAACTGATGTGGCAGCTCAAACGCCTGCTCGACCCCAACGGCATCCTCAACCCGGATGTGGTGCTCAGCGAAGATCCGCAGATCCACCTCAAACACCTGAAACCGCTGCCGGCCGCCGATGAGATTGTGGATAAGTGCATCGAGTGTGGCTTCTGCGAACCGGTGTGCCCGTCGAAAGGCCTGACACTGAGCCCGCGCCAGCGCATCGTGATCTGGCGGGATATCCAGGCGAAGAAACGTGCAGGCGTCGACACCTCCGAGCTTGAAGCCGCCTACGAATACCAAGGCATCGACACCTGCGCCGCCACCGGCCTGTGTGCGCAACGCTGCCCTGTAGGCATCAATACCGGCGAGCTGGTGAAAAAGCTTCGCGCCCGTAACGCAACACATACGAAAACCGCCAACTGGCTTGAGGGAAATTTCGCCACCGCACTGCAAGGTGCGCGCTTCACCCTGCACGTGGCCAACGGCGCGCGGATGCTGCTGGGCGCACCACGTCTGGCTAAGCTGTCGGCGACGTTGACGAAGTTGTCCAAGGGCCAGGTCCCGCAATGGACCAACGCGATGCCGCAACCGGAAAAAGCCATTCGCTTCAGCCCGATCGTGTCGGATGAGCGTCCTCGTGTGGTCTATCTCGCAGCCTGTGTCTCGCGGATCATGGGCCCGGCGGCGGGTGATAAAGAACAGATGTCGCTGTACGACAAAACCCGTGGGTTGCTGGAAAAGGCCGGCTATCAAGTGGTCTTCCCGGACAATCAGGACAGCCTCTGCTGCGGTCAGCCGTTTGCCTCCAAGGGTTATGCCGAACAGGCCGAACACAAACGCCAGGAACTGATCGGCGCGTTGCTGCATGCCAGTCGCGGCGGGCTCGATCCGATCTATTGCGACACCAGTCCGTGTACGTTACGGCTGGTTCAGGACCTGGGCGATGTGCGCCTGGACCTGTACGACCCGGTGCGCTTCATCCGTACGCACTTGATGGATCGACTCGATTTCACGCCTCAGGAAGCGCCGATTGCGGTGCACGTCACATGCAGCACTCAGCACCTTGGCGAGAGCCAGGCGCTGATCGATCTGGCGCGTAAATGCAGCAAGAACGTGGTCATTCCGGAGGGCATTCACTGCTGCGGTTTTGCGGGGGATAAAGGCTTTACGACGCCGGAACTGAACGCACACTCGTTGCGCACGCTCAAGGATGCGGTGCAGGAGTGCAGCGAGGGGATCTCGACCAGTCGTACCTGTGAGATTGGTCTGACGCAACACGGCGGAATTGATTACCACGGGCTAGTCTATCTGGTGGATCGGGTAACGCAGGCCAGGGTCATGCAAGAAAGATAGAACCCTGATGCGCTGCCGTAGTCCACCCAATAAGCCCGGACGTTACCGGGCCTTACTTAAACTCGGCAGCCCGACCTGATGGCCAGCGATGCCTGGACCCTCAGTTCAAGGAGATACACATGAAACGTTCTGTACTGTTAGGTCTGTTCGTTACTGTCTCACTGATGGCGTCCACCTCGTTTGCCGCTGAAAAAGACCAATGTGCGGTCAACTTGCAAACCATCGAAGATGCCCAGGCGCAGATTCCTCAAGAGATGGCTGATCAGGTAGCGGATAGCGTCAAGCAAGCCAAAGCCGATCATGCAAAAGGCACCAAGAAAGGGATTGATGATTGCGTCGCCGAGACCAACCAGACCATCCAGGACCTTAAGAACGCGAACAAAGGCGGGAAGTAACCCGGCACGACGCCAACCTTCGGGTTGGCTGGCTGGGGCCCCGGCACCATCCAGTACGAAGCAAAACAAAACCCGCCATTTGCGGGTTTTGTTGCATCTGGGGTTTGGAATCCGCGGAGCCCCCCTTTGCTTCTATCAAACAATTTTTTCATAGCCATTCTGCTAAAACCGAATTACTGCGCCCCGCCGTAGTCTTTTATGTAGGCCCCATCAATCGTGACTAATTTTTTCCGACCTCGGCCGAGCCGCTTGTTCACCCGGCAGCACCGAGACCATCAGGTAAAGGAGATATCCATGAAACGTACCGCACTCGCTGGCCTGTTGATTTCTGCTGCAATGTTGGCCTCTCCCGTATTTGCTGCGGACAACAGCCAGTGTACGAGCAAGGTGCAGGAGCTCGAAAATAAAGTCGGCACACTGCCGCCGACCGCCACAAACACCATAGTGGAGGTCAAAAGGCTGCTGGCCAGTGCCAAAGCTTCACAAGCCTCCAAGGACGACAAAAAATGCGTCACCGAGGCCACTCAAGGATTGTCACTCGCCAACCAGGTCACCCCGTAACGTGCGATGGACAACCTTCGGGTTGGCCTTCTGAGCCGCGTTGGCGTACACTGTGCGTGCTTGTTGCTCACTTTGATTCACAGAGCAACAGGCTCGGGGCCGTTTAGGATTCGACGCCGGTTGCGAAACTTTAGGTGCATGCCGAGTTGGTAACAGAACTCGTAAATCCACTGTTGCAACTACTTATAGTTGCCAATGACGAAACCTACGGCCAGGAATTCTCTCTCGCTGCGTAAGCAGCTTTAGATCCTGAGCTTCTGGTACCTTCGGGTCCAGCAATCACCAGGGGATGTCTGTAAACCCAAAGTGATTGTCATATAGAACAGAATCGCCGTGCAGTACGTTGTGGACGAAGCGGCTAAAACTTACACAACTCGCCCAAAGCACCCTGCCCTTCGGGTCGCTGAGGGTTAACTTAATAGAAACGGCTACGCATGTAGTACCGACAGCGGAGTACTGGCGGACGGGGGTTCAAATCCCCCCGGCTCCACCAAATACACATCTAAAGACGTCCACGGACGTCTTTTTTTGTGCCTTAAACCCAGTGAATACAGGGGTTTAGAGTCCATGAGCGTCCACCAGCATCCGTGACCATCTACGATTTCGTGTATTCCAAGTGGTATTCCAAGCCATCACCTGCTATTTTTTGGAATACATAAACAGCACTGGAATACACCATGGGGGCCCAAGCCACGCGCCTTTCAGACGTAAAAGTCAAAGCCGCGAAGCCAAAAGAAAAGGACTACATACTCACCGATGGCAACGGCCTTCAGATGCGAGTGAGAATCAATGGGTCAAAGCTATGGAATTTCAACTACATCCAACCCGTGACGAAAAAGCGGATAAACATGGGATTGGGCACCTTTCCTGAAGTAAGCCTGGCTCAAGCACGCAAGAGAACTGTGGAAGCGAGAGAGCTCGTCGCCCAGGGGCTGGACCCTAAAGAGAAACGCGACGCCGAGCGGCACGCGAAAAAAGCAGCCACGGAACACACTTTCGGAAATATCTCGGCAGCGTGGTTCGAACTCAAAAAGGATTCAGTCACCCCAGCGTACGCCGAGGATATTTGGCGCTCTCTCACGCTGCATGTCTTCCCTGATCTGGCGACCACCCCAATCTCTGCTATCACTGCCCCTAAAGTCATAAGTTTGCTTCGCCCCCTCGAGACGAAGGGCAGCCTCGAAACCGTTAAACGCCTAACCCAACGCCTCAATGAGATCATGACCTATGGGGTCAATTCGGGATTGCTTCACGCGAATCCACTCAGTGGAATCCGCTCCGTCTTCAAAAAGCCCAAAAAGAAAAACATGGCGGCCCTTGCGCCCGATGAGCTGAAAGAGCTCATGGTGGCAATTGCCAATGCCAGCATAAAAAGAACCACGCGCTGCCTAATTGAGTGGCAACTTCACACCATGACTCGGCCAGCCGAGGCTGCCACTTCCCGCTGGGCTGATATCGACTTCGAAAAGAAAATCTGGACTATACCGGCGGAGCGCATGAAGAAACGTCGGATACACATCATTCCGCTTACGCAACAAGCTTTGGCGCTCTTGGAAGCAGTCAAGCCCTACAGTGGACCTCGAGAGTACGTTTTCCCCGCCGACCGGGAACCTCGCACACACTGCAATAGCCAAACCGCCAACATGGCACTGAAGCGTATGGGGTTCGAGGGGCGTCTAGTAAGTCACGGCATGCGCTCAATGGCGAGTACCATCCTTAATGAGCACGGTTGGGATCCTGAGTTAATCGAGGTTGCGCTAGCCCACGTCGATAAAGATGAGGTACGCAGCGCCTACAACCGAGCAGACTACATCGAGCGCAGACGCCCAATGATGAATTGGTGGAGCGAACACATTCAAGAAGCCGCCACTGGCAGCCTTTCCATCTCGGCGGTTCAAGCAAGCCGAGCCTTGAAAGTCGTATCGATACGCTAGCCAATCAATATTTAGTCACTGGCCGCAACTTTTACAGACAAAGAGGGCTTTTAGCGGGGTACTTAATCCCTTACCCAACGCGAGATCGCCGCGTATACGCCCCCCTAATAGGTCGACTGTTCACTGCTGCGGCAGTGCAATTTTGAAATCGACATTTCAAGAGAATCGGTAGGAGCCGGCTTTTCATGACCGGAGATAATCGGTCAATAGTGGCCATTGCCAAACTCAAAAAAAACACTCAAAAAGCCAAAAGCAACATGAACTAGCAGTAAAAACTGCTCCCACCTCCTAAAAAACGGAGGTGGGTTAATTTGAAGCTAACTTATGAAAGACGGTGGCGCTGGTAGGCCGATCCCAAGATAGTGGCGGACTCCACTTGAAGCTCGAAGTAGTAATGCTCAGAACCGTCAAACCAACCTTCTAATTTGGGAGATCTAGCGACTACATATCCAGCCGGATCGATCCAGATGACTGCGCCGTCGGAAAGTAACGGTGAGACTGCTACGTGCTTAACTACGAACTTGTTAGCTAAACATTCAAGCTCAACGGGAATTTTGACGTCAACCCTTGTAGGAGCAGTTTCCTTTGTACCGCTACGACGTTTCAACCAATCCCGAATCTTCCGTGGGTCTAGAAGGTCGTTACCATCCGCAATTAATGACGCCTCTTTATAGTAAAGCTTAGCGTCAGTTTCCGCTTCTTGGCGGTTCAAGGCGTTCCCCCGCGCCAATAAAAAGGCTGCGACCGGGTCCAGAGTGCCCCAACTCAACAACTCTTTTAACCAAAAAGCGATCCATGGGAGGCCACTGTTTGGCCAGTCATCGATCTCGAGTGCGCGTACGGGTTTTCCGTCAACTGTATCCTCCATCAGGACGCTGATTAACCCTCCCAACCCCCAGTTACTGCGATAGATGAAGTTGTTGTTTGTAAATTTGAACCACTTCGTGATGCTGTCCGGAGGTGGTAGTTGCTTGCGTAGAAGCGTTCCAGGTGTGAGCCACCATTGAAGGACAACTCGCCAACCTACCCCCTTTTTCAATTGAGGTTCAATCTCGAATGCCGGCACTGCAGATAACGACTCAAGAACTTCCGCGATAAAGTCGAACTGGTCCTTTTGGCTGCGTTGAGCGTAATCGGCGCCTGACTGCAGAAACTCCCGGAGCCTATCCGAAATCTTCAGCAGCACTGTCGCCGAACGCGGGGGGAGACTGGTCTTATATATCCTTCGACGTTGCACAGCGTCTGGATAAAGATTGCCGATGGCGAGCCCTCGTGTCAGCCAGCGCTGCTTGAGAATATACTCATTGGCTGAAGCCGCTGCTGCGTACGAGTACCCCCAAATACGGGCTAGCTCGCCTTCAATCTCCGCAGGTTCTAGCTCCGCCGCTTTCAACTGTGCGGCTTCTTCTAGTGCAGAGATCAAGATGGCATCTAGAGGATCGAGAAGTTCAAGAAGCTCCTCAGGGGTGTCCTCATCTTCATTTTCGATCAGCGCCGTACGGGCAAGCCACCCATCGAAGGTTCCGTCTCCGTCAAGCCGGGACCATATATCGTGCAGGACATCTAAAAGGTTTTGAAGCGGACTGTTGGCACTCACCTCTTCAGCATTGGCGCCAGTGACGGCCTTGCTCGAGTCGAGCATTTCGCCAATCAGCTCGTCATAGGCACGTTTCTGGCGGCTCCACGACTCTGCGTCCGGAAGTATCATTAATGCAGCCCCCTCGGTGGAGACGCCTGGTCGACCGGCACGTCCAATCAGGTTCATGAACTCCTGAAGTGACATGCGTTGAGTACCTCGATAAAGGCTCGGGATCAAAACAGTGTTCACTGGAATATTGACGCCTTCGGACAGCGTCGACGTGGCGATGATGACCCGGACGAGACCTCGGTCAATTACCGTCTTGAGCCTACGCGCCAACAGCGGTGGAAGCTGTCCGTGATGGACCGCGATTCCGTATTGAAGTAGCCGATACTCGACCGACTGCTCGGTAAAGTAGTCAGCCGCGCTGGCAAGGCACCTAGTCCAAGCCTCATCCGCCTCATCAATTGCGCAGTACACGGGCAGTTCCACGTCTCTCCACTCGTCCATGAGATCAGCGCAGGTCTTGGCGAACCCACTAATTTGCTGAGTGATGGAAATAAGCACCGCAGGGCGTAGTCCGTCGGGACGCTCTCTAGCTAGGTTGAGCGCTGCCCAAAGTGTCGGCCCCCTCATACGTAAATCAGGACCGCCTGCTAGCTTACTCCCGGGAACGGGGCTGAATGGTGCTGGAACGTACGGAGTCTCCTCATTGGCCCCATCATCAAAAAGCAGGCTTTGTCCGTCGATTAGATCGTAGTGTATGGAGAATGCAGCTCGCGTCGAGACTTCGAGCTTGCCAACCATCTGCCTTGTGCTTCGATGGCTAGACTTGACAGGAAGAGCGTCCGGGCCACCACCAAGCCACTTCGCTATCGCAGGACCGGCATGCGCCGCAACCGCCGATAGCGCAATAATCCTGAAGCCGTGAGTGTCTTGTGCCCGGAGTAAACGCATTCCCAACTGTTCTAGGCGAAGGGCTCGAGAATTGCCGCCAGCGAGCTCAGCGGCTCTTGTCGGGTCGAGTTCTACCATGTGCGCCTCGTCGATCACAACTAGCCGAACACGATCCAAGAAGAGAATGCCTAGGTAGCGAATTAGGGCGTCAGCCTTCTCGAAGGTACAAATTACTACAGCCGGGTCATCGGACTGTGTCCACGCATCAGTCGGCCCCCAGTCCACACCACCGTACAAACCAGTGACAACCACCGGTTTCGCATCTACGCCTTTGAGATCTTCCGATAACCGTTGCTCGACTTCGGCTGCTAAAGCGCGAGATGGGACTATATACAGCATCAGATTGCCTGGACCGATACCCGTGACCGAGGGCAGATCGTCCCGTTCTGTAAAAAGGCTTTGGACAATGCCAAGCGTGGCAATCGTAGTCTTGCCCGAGCCTGTAGGCGTACAGAGAACGAAAGACCCTTGCTCATTAAGTCGTTTAATACCCTTCGCCTGAGCGGGCCACACCAAGGCGCGCCTGTTCATAAAGGCTGCACGAGCGAACTGTACTAGCGCTTCACCGGCTCTCTCTGAAGTTCCAGTGCATAGATTTCTGACGTGAGGCCAGAGGCAGTTCTGCACGAATTTCCGAGCAGTGGCCGCGACTAGGCGCGCCAATAAAAAAGAGTAAGGGTCACGACTATGCAGAAATACGTGAGCGAGGCGCTCTAACTTCACTAGAGCGCGCTCAATGGATAGGGAATCACCTGTTCGCAGGTACGCGCAGACTGTGCCAATGCATTTCACGAAATGCTGCTCGGAAAGCCTGCTTAGCTCAAGATCGGCATCCTCATTCAAACTATCAGGCGATGGCGGATTAGCTACATGCTCGTTTTGCCAATAACGACCAACCGAATTCAGAGCACCTGGGAAGTCACCACGGAGGAAATCTCGCAGAATTTCGGAACCTTGCTCGCCGGGGGGCATTCTGCGCAGATGCCCAAGTGCCATCGCTGGTAGATCGGCCACTTGATATATTGCCGCGGCGATCAAGTGAAGGGGTGATCCTGGCGGTCTAATGCCCTCTTGTGAAAGCCACTCGACAATCTGAGCCGCTCGCTGCAGTGAAGCACGCCAGCTTGAGTTAGGAGCCTCTTCACGCTCAATGAGGCCACACTCAACTAGCAGCATCGCTTGATCAAGAAGTGAGTACACGTCAGCCTGCGAGAAGCTCGTCAAGCCCGGTCGAGACATATCAAGCCGCAACTGTTGACTGTAGAGCTTGGCATGTATCCCCAAAAGTGCCGCACCTGCCTTTTCCGACCGGACACGTTGGACAATGCTAAGAATTACCTCGTCGGTCATCACTTGCCCCTAAAGATGCTGTCAACCACGCCAGCGAGATCGAGAAACTGGTATTCCAACCCAACCAGCGGATACTTAAGCGTATAGCTGGAATGGCTTTTAAGCGGATCCATCCATGACTCTCGTGTCTTCGGCCTTTTGGGTTGCGCACCTACGCCGTACGAAACGCAATCGTATCGAGACACGGTCATGTGCCCGCTGCGCCAGAGTTCAAGGAGTGCGGCCCGCCACTTTTGAGCTTCGCCTGTATCGTACTTGTCTAAAATATTGATGAGCTCACGAAATCCACTGTTTTTAAGCAGCGGCGTCGAAAGCTTTTCATGAGCCTCGGCAATTGTCCCGTTGTTGTTGGCTCCTAGGCACTTTGCCTCGATAACAAGCACGTCGCTTATCACACCTTCATCATCCATGCGGAACGCGAGGGCATCGTCGCCTGTACGGCCTGGCCGCATCTCTGGGGTAGCATCCTGATTGAACGGTACGCCTCTCGCGATGCGATCATTGATAGATGCAAGATGCTGGAGCTCAGCTGAGTGAAACCGGAAGAGCATTGCGGGAACCTGCCAGTCGTTGTGGCCGCCAGCTCCCCAATGCTCAACGGCAAGGGCTCCCAAAGCCTCACCAAGATATCCCTGCTGAGTGACACGGTGAAGGAGACCAGGAAAGTTGGCAGCAGGATCCACGGCTGGATCGGCAAATGAGCAGAGATCGTCCTCAAACCCTTCCCTGAGACACTTCCTCGCATCTTCAAAGGCTTCGTCAAAGTAGGCTAAGACCTCATCTTTGAATGGCGCCGCCAAGGCGCTGCGATCTTCTCGCCAAAGTCTGAGGCTGTATTGAGGATCGCCAACAGGCAACGGAACGCTTACGAGCCAATTGTTTAACGGGGTCAGCTGAAATCGCTTCTTACGTATCAAGTCCCTGAATTCCGGATGCAATTTGAGAGTGAGATTATCGAATGATTCTCACAAATATTGATAGCTGAATAAGACTCGGCAGCCCGTAGTCGGTGGGGGGGGGACGTATTACGTATCAATATTCCGATGTAGTGAATGACTAAAAAAATTTCAGTCCTACATCACTGCCATGACATCTACCCCATGGAACTAAGAATCATGTCATTGCAATGTCCTCTGTGTAACTCCCCCAAGGTCGCATCTTTACAAACGGCTATGAAGATTGGCGCAGCTGTTGGGACCGTCGGCGGAGCCGCTCGTGGCGCAAGCGCCGCACTGGCAGCAGGCCAGGTGGGCGCTGCTGTCGGCGCTATTGCCGGCCCGCTTGGCATCACCTTCGGCACAGTCTCTGGTGCCATCCTCGGCGGGCTCGCTGGAGGTGCAGGCGGCTGCACCCTCGGTGCTCAGCTCGGCGAAAAACTTGATCGCCATGTGTTCGCCAACAACCTCTGTCTCGCCTGCAATCATCGCTTCAACCTACCAGCCTAATCCTCTTACAACATTCTTCGGCCAGTGCTGCGCGAGCGCAGCATTTATGCCGGCACGCACCCAAAGGAATAACTCCCATGGCTCATCTCGTCGAACAAATGGCATACGTTGGCGCTACCCCTTGGCATGGTCTGGGTAACCGCCTGACGCAAAAGCAACCGCTGGAAGTCTGGCAGCGCGAAGCTGGCATGAACTGGCAGATTCAGGAAAGTCCTGTTCACTTCAAGGCCGACACTGTCGGCAACCTAGGCACGATTCATTCCTTTCCGGAACAGAAGGTTCTCTATCGCTCCGACACCAAGGTCCCCTTGTCCGTGGTTTCCAACCGCTACCAGGTTGTGCAGCCTCGTGAGGTGCTGGAGTTCTACCGGGATCTGACTGAGGTCTCCGGCTACGAGCTGGAAACAGCTGGGATACTCAAAGGTGGCCGCAAGTTCTGGGCTCTGGCCAGGACGGGGCAGACAACCGTGCTGAAGGGGAGCGATCAGGTGAATGGCTATCTTCTGTTAGCCACCTCCTGTGACGGCACGCTGGCCACCACCGCGACCCCGACCACCGTGCGTGTAGTTTGCAACAACACCCTGACCATCTCCCTGAACGGCGCTACCCGCGCAATCAAGGTGCCGCACAACACGCGCTTTGATCCGCAGGCCATGAAGAAACAACTCGGCATCGCCGTTTCGCACTGGGATGAATTTATGTATCGCATGCGCGCACTGGCGGAGCGCAAGGTGCAGTGGCATGAGGCGATGGGCTTTTTCATGAATGTGCTGTGTGATGTGGCCCCCAATAGCAAGCTGCCGGAAGTGCTTCCGAATGAGCGAGCACTACGCAAAGTCCAAGGACTGTACGAAGGCCAAGGTCGTGGAGCGACTCTTGAATCTGCTCAAGGAACTGCGTGGGGCTTACTCAACGCCGTGACGGAGTATGTCGATCATGAGCGGCGCGCCAGGAGTACCGAATACCGAATGGACTCTGCGTGGTTCGGAGCCGGTGCAAGCCTCAAAGAGCGCGCACTGAATGCAGCGCTGCAACTCGCCGCTTAGCCCCACTCACCAACTCAACGATTACAGCGCCTGGCCAGTTTCTGCTGGCCGGGCGTTTTTTATGCCGGATAGGAAAACATCATGGAAACGCAATCGCTGCAACAATCCTGCAGTAAACCCCGCCCCGCCTTGCGCCTGGTGGGGACCAAACAACTTCCCCGAGAAGACTGGCTGGCTGTGCGTAAACAAGGCATCGGCAGCTCGGATGCCGCCGCTGCTGTAGGTCTTAACCCTTACAAATCCCAGTTGGAGCTGTGGCTGGAGAAAACTGGCCGTGACGAATCACTGCCCAAGCTCGATCCGCAGGATGAAGAGAGTCCAGCCTACTGGGGCAATGTGCTGGAGCCCATCGTCGCCTGGCATTACAGCAAGCGTAGCGGTAACCGAGTACGACGTATCAATGCAGTGCTGCAGCATCCGGATCCTAAACTACCGTGGATGCTGGCCAACATCGACCGTGAGGTCATCGGTACCGACGATGTACAAATCCTTGAATGCAAAACCGCCGGCATAAACGGGGCCCGCCTCTGGAAAGAGGGCGTGCCGGAGTATGTTCAGTTGCAGGTCATGCACCAATTGGTCGTGACTGGCAAACAAGCAGCGGATGTCGCGGTACTGCTGGGTGGCCAACATCTTGAGATCCATCGCATCGAGCGGGACGAATCGATGATTGCTCGGCTGATCGACCTGGAGCGGCTGTTCTGGGATTACGTGGTCAGTGACACCCCACCACCGGCCGATGGGTCGGCTTCAGCCGAAGCGGCGTTGCGCTGCCTCTACCCCGAGGACAACGGTCAGACCCTGGATTTCAGCCAGCACATGGAGCTGACCAGCACTTACCTGGAGTTCAAGGCTGTTCGCCAGAGTATTGCTCAACAGGAAACACGTGAGGCGCAGCTCAAGCAAGTCCTGCAACAGGCCATGGGCGCTGCCACTCGTGCGGAGTTTGCCGAGGGCTATATCAGTTGGAAGAAGTCCAAGGACAGCACCGGGCTGGATGTCGAGCAGATGCTCAAGGACAAACCCTACCTGCAAGCCCGCTACCCCAAGCTTAAGGAAGGCAGCCGCCGCTTCTTGATCGGCTGAATCATTCCTCCTCACTCAAGCCACCCGGACCGAGCAGGTCCCGGTGGCTTTTTTATTTCCAGATGCAGGAGATCCATCATGCTCAAAGGTTTAGCGATCACCCCTCCAGTACTCGGGCGTATTTCCATCGGCAAGGTCGTCGAGAAAAATGGCAAACGTCTGCCGGAGAAAGACGATCAATTCACCATCACCTCACAGGTACAAAGCCGCGACGGCTGGCTGCTGCACCCACTCAATGAGGAACTGCGTAATGGCCAGGATGGAAAACTGCGCAGCATTCCGATCCGTTTATTGTTCAACGAGCCGGAGCTCAACTTTCGGGCTGACTACAACCTGTTCGACCGTAACACCGGCCGGCCGGTGTGCGTCGGCAATGGTGAGACCTGCAAGCGTTTGACCAAGGACGGCATCCAGTCGTTGCCCTGCCCTTCACCAGATGGCTGCTCACTGGCCCAAGGCAATGCCTGCAAGCCTTACGGCCGGCTGAATGTGGTGATTGGCGATGACGATCCGCTGGGTAGCTTTGTCTTTCGTACCACCGGTTTTAACAGCATTCGCACTCTGGCGGCACGCCTGCAGTATTTCCAAGCCATCTCCGGCAACCGCCTGGCCTGCCTGCCACTGGAGCTACGCCTGCGCGGTAAGTCCACCCGGCAGAGCCATGGCACGCCGATTTTCTACGTGGACATCACGGTACGCAGTGGCTTGAGCATGGAAGACGTTTTGCTGGAAGCCAAGCAGCTTGATGAAACCCGACAAGTCTCTGGCTTTGACCAGACCGCCTTGGATCGCGCGGCACGACAAGGCTTTAACAACGGCGCCTTTGAAGACAGTGAAGAGGACACCGGAGCCATCGTCGAGGAACTTTTCCCTGCCATTGAAGACTTCCCCCGCAACGAAGATGCCCCACCTCAACCGACTGCGTCTGCAAAGCCTTCACTGGCCCAAAAGCTGGAGTACCAGGCGACCCGATATAACGGCAGGCCTTCGGCCCAGTAACGCCCTCCTCGACCTCCTCAGAACTCTCCCATTCGTACAGGAATACCAGCATGAAATATCACAAGCTCATCGCCGGTGAAACGACCGGCACTTATATCTTGGAATCACCAATCACCGAAGCTGACATCCTGCAGATGGCTCAACAACTCGCAATGAGTCGCTTGTCGAAAGGTCGGGCATTGACTGAGCCTAAGCACGTCTTCAGCCACCTACAAACACTGCTGCAGTACCACGAGCATGAAGTCTTTGCGTTATTGCTGCTCGATACCAAGCACCAGGTGATCGGTTTCCGAGAGCTATTCAGAGGCACCCTTGACGGAGCCAGCGTGCACGCAAGGGAAGTGGTCAAAATCGCCCTGGAACACAACGCTGCCGCGGCGATCCTTGTTCATAAGGTACATAACAATCCCTCCGGTGACCCGGAGCTCAGTCAAACCAATCGCGCACTGACCGCGACCCTCAAAAATGCCCTCAGCATGATTGGCACCCAATTATTGGATCATGTCGTCGTAGGTTATGAAGGCGGCGTATCGCTGGCAGAACGGGGGATTCTGTAGGGGCGCTTTGCCCTTAGCATTTGCTAGGCAAGCCGCTCCTGCAGATGGCAACCGATACGTCCGGGGCCGGACCAACATCACCTCAACTCCAGGAGACTCCCATGGTATCGATAAGCCTCCTGATCGTACTTCTCATCTTCATCGGCGTACTGGTAAGCGCTTCCGCAGTAGTGCTGGCGGTGATCCTGATGCTGCGATTTCCGCCGATTTTGATCGCAGTAGGCCTTGCCTGCCTGCTCTTTCACTGGGTGCTCAAACGCGTCCCAACAATCGGATAAACAACATAAGGCAAACAGGAAGCTGAAGTGCCTCCTGTCTGCCTGAATGCTATTTTCTTTTTTTGGTCCGGACTGTTGAAAGCTTAAGCCCTGGTCGAACTCAGCAGGTCTGCCCCTGCATCCTTCTTCAGCAACTCATACACCACCGTCAGGAACACATCCCGCGTCGCCTCGTCGCTCAGTAGCTTGGTTGCCATGCTGGCATGGCTGCTCATGGCACCGGCAATCGCTTGGATGGCTTTCGTCGGCAGGTCGGCCCTCATGGCCTGATCCATGGTGTTGTTCTGCACCTGAGCCATGACCACTACATCGTCACGAAGCTTTTCGGAGACATGCACAGCGAAAGCCACCTGATCCGTGTCGGTGATGTCCTTGCCGAAGGCGTTGTTGAGCTTTTCGATCAGGTCGGCGAGGTATTTTTTCTCGCGGTCACGCGCGTCGCGCAGGCCGTTATCGGTGATGCCATACAGCTCGGGGGTTTCGCCCACGGCTGAAAGTCCGGTCAGACCTTCACCGTTCTTGATTTTGTAGTGACTGAGTTTGAGATCACCCAGGTCCACCTGTTCGGCACTGATACCCTTCAAACGTTTACGCAGCAGCCGCGCGTAGCTGGCGAACGACTCCAGTGCGGGGTCACCAAATTCCACCAACTGAGCAATGTACTCATAAGTGCGGACGAACTTAGTCAGGCTCTCGCTGAATATCATCAACTCATCACGAGCCATGCAGTACTCCGCCCGTTGCACGTCGGCGTACTCCATCCCCTTTTCATCACCGTTGTCATGGGCGGCCTCCCAGGCCTTTTCCCACTGATCGATAGCATCGTTGAGCGTTTTCAACTTGCCGTTGAAACGGTCAGTGGCGGATTGAGTCAGCGAGTAAAGCTTCTGATGAGTGACGTTACGGTCCACGATGGCCTCGCCAAAAGCATCCACCTCTGCAGCCTCATAGATGAACATGCCATCCAAGCGCTGCTTGATGTCATAGACGATATTTGGGTCCTGAATATCGGCCACTTGAGCATCGCGGTAGAAGGTCTTGAAGGCCGCCAGTATCTCTTCTGCCTCGTTAGCGAAGTCAATGACGTAGGTTTTGTCTTTGCCTGGGAAGGTGCGATTCAACCGCGATAGGGTCTGCACCGCTTCCACGCCAGAGATTTTTTTGTCCAGGTACATCGCCAGCAGCTTGGGCTGGTCGAACCCAGTCTGGTATTTGTTGGCAACGATCATCACCCGGTAGTCCGGGGTATCGAACACTTTGCGCATGTCGCGACCATGCAGACCAGGGTTCAAGCTGGTTTCGCTGAAATGGTGATCACTGGGCAGGCTACCTTCCTGAACATCTGTATTTGGCACCTCGCCGGAGAAAGCCACCATCGCCAGCACATTGTCGTAGCCCTTGCGCTGGCAATAGTCCTGCAGCGCTAGGTGGTACTTCACCGCTGCCGCACGGGAACTGGTCACCAGCATAGCCTTGGCCTGGCCACCCAGCAGGTGTGCCACGTTTTTGCGAAAGTGCTCGACGATCAACTCGACCTTCTGACCCACGTTCACCGGGTTGAGTGACAGCCACCTGGCCAGCGAACGCTTGGCGTTCTTCTCATCTACACGCTTGTCATCAACGAACTCGCTACCGATTTTGAACGCCACGTTGTAACTGGTGTAGTTCTTCAACACATCTAGGATAAAACCCTCCTCGATGGCCTGCTGCATGGTGTAGAGGTGAAACGGTGCCGGTGGATTTTCCTGGCTCACCGGCAGCGCCCTATTACGTGGGCGGCCAAAAAGACTCAGGGTTGAATGCTTGGGCGTGGCGGTGAAGGCAAAGTAGCTGGCATTCCCTGGTCTGCTGCGTGAAGACTGCCAGACCGACAGACGCTGCTCCTTGCTCAGCTTGTCCCACTCTTCCTCACTTTGGCCGGTCAACACATAGCGCAGGTCATCGGCGGTGCTACCACCCATGGAGCTGTGCGCTTCGTCAATAATGATGGCAAATCGACGGTTGCGCAGGCTGGTCTCGCCAAGGATCACTTTCTGTGCGTAGGGAAAGGTCTGCAGTGTGCAGACGATGATCGGCACGCCATCGAGCATCGCTTTGGCCAACTGCTGGCTCTTCGGCAAACTGGATTGCTGACGATCGATGGCGCACACCACTCCTGCCTGGTGCTCGATTTGTTGAATGGCCTCCTGCAGCTGCTGATCCAGCACCTGGCGATCGGTGACCACGATGACGCTGTGAAAGTAGGGTTCGCCATCTGGCCGGCGTACGCGAATCAGTGAATGCGCTGTCCAGGCAATGGTGTTGGTCTTGCCAGAGCCGGCGCTGTGCTGGATCAGATAAGGCTGCCCAGCACCCTCGATGCGAACGGCGTCGATCATTTTGGTTACGCTTTCCCACTGATGGAAACGCGGGAAAATCAGACCTTCCTTGAAGTATGTCTTGCCGTTTACATCCTGGGCCTCCTTACGATCCTGCAGCACAAAGCGATGGAAGATGTGCAGCCAGTTGTCTTTCTGTAGCACCCGCTCCCAGAAATAGCTCACTGGATAGCTGTTGTTGTCGCCGGGCGGGTTGCCTGCAGCGCCATCGTTGCTCCTGTTGAACGGCAGGAAGAAAGTAGAATCACCCGCCAGTTTAGTGGTCATGCGGATGTCGCTATCGCTCATGGCGAAATGCACTACTGCACCACGCCTGAAGGTCAGTAGCGGCTCAAGACCACCGCTCTTGCGCTCGGGCTTGCGATCCATGCGGTACTGCTGCATGGCAGCCTCGACCGATTGAGTGAAGTCAGTCTTCAGCTCCACTGTGGCCACGGGAATACCGTTAATAAAGAAGGCCAGGTCAATCTCATCAGCCTTGTCCAGCGAGTAACGCAGCTGCGGCAACACGCGCAGGCGGTTGGCTTCATAGCGCTGGATCACCGTCTTGTTGCGATCGTCCTCGGGCAGGCCTTGGCTCATCGCCAGCGTGCCTCCACCGGCAACAGCAAAGCCATAACGCAGCACGTTGACTGTGCCGCCCTCGACTTTGTTTTCCAGTTGCTTGACCAACCGATCCAGAACCACATCGCGTGTACCAGCTCCATTCATGGCACGCAGCTTGGCCATCGCATCGGGCTGGCTGTCTTCTAACCAGCCGAGTACATCCTCCGCGAACAGCGCTCGCCCCGCGTCATAATCGGCGGACTTGCCGACCAACCAGCCGCTGGCAGTCAGTTGTTCGACGATGTGGCGTTCGAGTTCGCATTCGTGGTGGATGTGGCTCATCTAAAGTCCCTCTTGATCAAAAAATGCGTCCAGCTCAATTCGCGACGCGATGCGTCGTGTTTTGGAAAATCCAGATAAAGGCGGATGCTACGACCTTGGCTCATACCGTCTCCCGCAGGTCGATCTGGCCGGTGACGGCTGCGGTGATCAGAGCGGAGCGGCGTTCTTTGAGAAGGGTTATGCTGATCTCAACTTTCCGCAAAAGCTCACGCCTGTAGCGCACAAGCGATGCCACTTTTTCTTGCTGCTCCATTGGAGGCACAGGAATCTTCCACTTCAACAAACTGCCTAAATTCAGAGGTCGATTTCGTCCAGCCGACCCTCTTGAGCAATCATTCAGCAAAAAATCCCCATAATGACTCAGAAAAAATGCCAAGAGATACTCTGTCAAGACTTCGCCACTACGCCCTCGAATAATTGGGTAGCGATGAGAAACTACACAAGCATCATGTTCAGCACCAGCCAGTGCAACTGAACCTTCCCATGCAAATTGCCCGCTTAGAATTAGATCCCCGCACTCAACCCAGAAAAAATCTGAGTCCCCCATATCTTCAGCATCGGCTTCTTCTTTCTTAAATATGCCGCGTCCACGGTTATAAAGACCAAGGCGAACATAGCTTTTCTCTTCCTCTTGCTCTGTCGGGCGAGACATCACATCGCAGATATGCTGCAACCTAATCCACCGGCTCTCTTCACACTCAAAAGCCTTGCCAACAGACGACAGTATTTTTTCACGCAGCAGTTCGATAAAGCGGACTTTCTTTTCCACCAACGCGTCGATCCGGGCGGTTTCGCGGTCGAGATGAGTGGCAATGGCTTGCTGCTCCTCAAATCGTGGGAAAGCAACAATGTGAGAGCCCAGCACACTTTTAGTCATGCTCGGCAAAGCGGTGTTTGTTGAGTACATGTCAAAGGGAATAGTTGTTGCGATGTAGTACGAAAACCGCCCATGTGCTCCCGGTTTTATTATCGACCAGTACATGGTGTCTACAGCCCAGAAAGCGCCATTAACATATAGCGGTTTATCAATTGTCCCCTTTCGGCCAAGAAGAACCGACTCCCCTTCGTACATTCGGCTCGAAGAAAACGCGAAAGGGCCGCCCGAGCCGATCACTGGATAGCCGTCATCTGCCTCGACTTCTTTGTAATCCGAGCCATTTTCAATCTGAATGGTTGCCTTGTACGGACCAATAGTCCAATGCTCCGGTACCCGCCCTAACCACTCCACCCCGGAATCCTTGTAAGCCGGGTACGGATTGTAATTACTCACGCCGTCACCTCACCCAATAGCGCTGCAATCTCGGCTTCAACGGCCTTGAGCTCAGCATCAATCTCAGCCAACGCACGCGGCGGCTGGTAAACGTAAAAGTAACGGTTGAAGTTGATCTCGTAACCGACGATGCCGACCAGCCCATCCTTCGCGTCGGTCTTGCTGGTATCGATCCAGGCATCCGGCACATGGGGCAGCACTTCGCGAGCGAAGTAATCGTCGATGGACTGGTTCAGCGGCACGTTCTCGTTCTCACGCAGGTCGCTGTCGGCCTGGACGTTGCCTTTGTCGTCCAGAACCGGCTGGGCGCCGCCATCACGCTCGCCGAAGCAACTCAGCGCGGCTTTCAGTGCGGCCTTGCCGAGTTTCTTGATTCCCGCTGCCTTAAGAAAGGCTGGCAGGTTGTCGAAGCTACCTTCGACCGTGGCGAAAGCTTCGGCTTGATCAGCCCCCCTAGTATTTTGATAAGTCGCGAGCTTGTCCGATGTAACCGAGAAACGCAGGCGCAACGGACGCTCAACGGTAATACGACGGTAGCCGAAGTCGGTAGTGGCAAACACCTTGCTATTCGGCGAGTTTTCACCGGTTTCGTGCAGCTTGGCGATTTCGGCAATCTGCTGTTCAGAGAGAAACTTACGTTTGCTACCCAGGCTTTTACGCATGGGCGCGTGCATGGCTGTGGCGTCGATCAGTTGCACTTGACCTTTGCGCAAGGCGTCCTTGTGGTTGGACAGCACCCAGATGTAGGTGCCGATGCCGGTGTTGTAGAACAAGTCGTTGGGCAGAGCAATGATCGCCTCCAGCCAATCGTTCTCCAAAATCCAGCGGCGGATTTCCGACTCGCCCGAGCCCGCGCCACCGTTGAAAAGTGGTGAACCGGACAACACGATTCCGATGCGACTGCCACCCAGCTCCACCGGCTTTCGCTTGGACAGCAGGTGCATCAAGAACAGCAGCGAACCATCGCCCACCCGTGGCAAGCCAGCACCGAAGCGCCCGGCGAAACCGAGGCTGGTTTGCTCGTCCTGTACCTGCTTCTGCACCTTCTCCCACTTCACCCCGAACGGAGGGTTGGCCAGGCAGTAGTCGAACTGCTCATGGAGCAGCAAGTCGTTGGATAGGGTGTTGCCAAGCTTGATATTTTTGGTGTCATAACCCTGAATCAACTTGTCCGCCACCGAGATGGCGTAGGTTTCCGGATTCAATTCCTGAGCGTAGGGAACCAAGCGGGCATTGGGGTTCCATTCTGCCACCTGCTCGATGGCTGACGACAGGAAGCCGCCGGTGCCGGCGGCGCAGTCATACACAGTACGCACAACGCCATCGCCATTCAGGGCTTGATGATCCGGCGCAAAAATCAGCGTGGTGGCAAGGCGAACCACGTCACGTGGAGTAAAAAACTCACCTGCGGTGTCGTTTGCCGACTCAGCGAACTTGCGGATCAGGTGCTCAAACACCAGCCCCATTTCATGGTTGCTAATGACATTCGGGTGCAGGTCGATGCTAGCGAACTTCTGCGTCACCAGGTACAGCAGGTTTGCTTTCTCCAGTTTTTCCAGCCAGCCATCGAAGGCAAAGCGCTCGAACACTTGACGGGCGTTGGCGGAAAACTTAGCGATGTAGTCCTCTAGGTTGGCGCGGGTGCTGGTGGAGCCAACACTGCCTAGAGCGAACTGCGAGACGTTATAAAAGGTGGCACTAGCGGTGGCCGGCAGAATCAGGTCCATGTCCACACCACTGGCCTGCATGGACTGATATTGGCTGCGTACCTTGTCGCGGGTCGGTTCTAGCACACACTCCAAACGACGCAGGACGGTGAACGGCAAGATGATGCGACCGAACTCCGACTGCTTGAAATCGCCGCGCAGCACGTCGGCCACGCTCCAGATGAATTCGGCTAGGTTTTGCTGGTCCACTCGAGGGAATCCTTGTCTAGGGTGTATCGCAGAGAAGGCTCAGCAAATAAACGAATGACTGCCAATGGCTTCTCTGCGATGCGTTGATTACGAATAGCCGAACCTTAACCGCTTGGGCAAATCAGAGCCAGCAAGATGGTTCTGACCTGCAGACTTTTCAAACAGTTGCTCTGTGAAATCAGCCAGCGTGAAAGGTTCTCGCCCCAGTAGGCCTCATGCGCAGATGCTGGCTGTCCCAGGCTAGGTAGCTCATGGCCTTGATGAACTCTTTCGGAGCTTGGATATCCTTACGAAGGATCACCCTAAACCCGGCTTCGTCACCGTATTTCGCCTTGTCATCGTTGCAACTGTAGTAGTTAGCTATACCAGTTCGTATCCAGACCAGAACTGGGTGATATCGAAGGCAAGCCTGTCTGTTCGCTTGATTGCTTGGAGGTGTCTACAAAACCCCGTGTGATTCAGCGCCTGATCAGGTCTTTGTTGGGATCATTGAATGGCCCATGAAAACCTCCATGGGGGCAATGTCGACGTACTCACCGCCCGAGCAATCTTCAATGTACAGGCCGTCGTCCTCTGCCATTGAGCTGTCCAGCTTTTCCAGACGATCTTCAATTGCGAGGCGTCTCGCTTCGCCTGTCAGATGCTCATACCCCTGCAAGCAGTGGCTGCTTTCCGAGAAGTACTGCAATAGGAACTCGGTATGGCCATCATCGGTAAAACTCGCCAAGTCAAAAGATTCACTGTCGAGCTTTATGTGCACATGACCGTTTCCCACTGAAAGACTGAAATTCGGGAGCACAACCGGGATCCGCTGTAAGCCGAACAATAGTCTTATCAGGCTTTGGCGGACTTGAGCGTCATCTTGGCCACGCGCCAATCTGCGGGTTAGCATTTTCGCGAGCCACTGAATGATCCAGGAGTCATCGGCGGGTATGTGGATTTTGATGTTGCTCATTGAAGCCACCAGTCCGGCTCAACACACATCGTCTTCGTAATCAACTTCAACGATCGCAACCGCCAAGCTCTGGATAATATCGATACCTTCAGGGCACTCTACCAACTCGACCGCGTCGACTGGAGTTGTGAAGCCGTAATCCGCCGTGACACGCCATACGAGAGGTCCAGCCGGGGTAGTCCCTGTAAACAAGGTCGCATAGGTTTCACCATCCCCATTGAATCCGGGAGCCTCCGCCAGGTTAAGTGAGGACTGAACAATCGAATCTCCAGAGATGGTTACCTTCTCGCCTGAAAGCTCGTAAATCACATCCCGAGTCACTTCAATCACTGATGCCATGGTGCCCTCCTAGTAAAAGGGCACCACTGTAGTGGCAATCAGCCGGTCAGGAAATAGGACATTCGCTCAGAAGTGGGGAATAGCTATCGACTGATCGATAACAATCAAGCAGTTGTCCGTCGAACGCGACCTGTACGTAAGGTACGTGCCCCTGCCGGCTTGATACGTAGATGTTGAGTGTCTTTGGTGAGGTAGTGCATGGCCTTGATTACCTTGCCGCACGCCTGAGTGTCAGCACGCCTGATAGTCCCGATACCGACCTCTTCACCGTAACGGTCCTTGTCATCGTTGCAGCTGTAGCAGTACCCATGCCCACGGCTGATCCGCTCCCACAGCTCACCAATGTCCCTCGCTTTATTAAAGTCGCTACGTACCTCAGCACCATTGAAGAAGAAGGCTGCATGGATGTGGAACCCCTTGTCCTCTCCTTGCTCGACTGAACAGATATAGCCCGTCTCGTGCTTGAAGATTGAATTACGCTCCCTCGCTCGGACCAGCATATCCAGGTCCTCAAACACATGCTCGATAAGCAGACGTGCCCGTGCTATTGCTCGGTAGTGCAGATCCACCCGCACCACAACCGTGCGGGAATAGCGATCCAGCACCCGCCCCACGTACTCAGTAAGCTTGGCCCGCTTCTGGCTGGCCTCATAGAGACGGTCATTCTCCTTACGCTTGAACTTCTTGCTTCGGACTATCTGACGAATCCGAGCGACCAGCACGTTCATGGCGTGATGGTAATCCAAGTATCCCGTCCCTTGCTCATTCAGGCAGATCAGGCTTGCAGAACTACGCTCTAGGCCAATGTCCTGACAGGCTTGCCAGAAGGCTCGCAGGTGCTCGCTGTAGACGTAGGCTTCATCATCATAGAAGAGATCAAGCATCTGCTGCATGGAGTCGAAATATTTGGAGAGCCAGGTCTCCTGCACCCGCTCGTATCCCGATGGAGACTGGATGATCTCGAAGGCAGGTCTGTCAGTACGCTCAATGGACTGAACGAGTCGCTCGATCAGGATCGAGGCTTGAGACTGGGATACGCGAGTGTAGGAGGTAGGGTTGAGTGAGTGCATGGTTGAGTACCTGGTTGGGTGATGAACACACCAAGTACTCACTGAGTAATTTTTTACAGCTGAGACGCTCTCTGCTTGAGACTATTGGAAAGTAGTAGTTGATTGGATATAGCTATATGGCTATATCAATAAAACCAGCTTCATCAAGGAAGACACTGCCCAGCGAAGCGGGGCAATAAAAGGCGACATTGCCCCGCCTATCGATACTTTTTGCTATGAGCCTACTGCGGGAGTTGTCTGAGGTGTCGCCACGACAACCGGCTGACGCGGCATAAAGCGCCATGGCTGGGGAAGCCCCTGCCATGGCGTATTGAGAGTGTTTGGAACAGGCATCTATAGCTCACCTGATGCCTACGAGTCACGGCTATTCCTCGGCCAAGTCGCGTGCCTCAATCCTAGCCAGAATCCAGTCGTGAACTTCACTTTCCACCCATGCAACGCACCGATCCCCCAGTGAGACCGGCTTGGGAAAGCTGCCTTCCCCGATATACTTGTAGATGGTCGACCGTGCCAGACCGGTCGAGTTGATGACTTCTTTCAAGCGGATGATCCTCATGAACGGGCTCCTCTCGTATCGTTCAGAGGATTGGGATGGAATGTAAAAAAGTACCTATGAGATGGTGACCTCACTGCTTGGCCGGGTCAGCAAACCGCAGCGGTATCGCTCCTCAAGAAGAATCTCAGCCTCGTATGAGAAGTACAGGGGTGTCATCTTTTCGTCAGCACCCGGCTCAATGATTATGTTGCTACGCCCGCCCTCTGGAAATTTGGGCATGGAAAGGAGCGCGATAGGGGCATAGCAAGAGCTCAACGGCCTTGGAATAATTACGTAATCCATTGACTCAAATGGAACGCCGGGGGCATGGACAAGCTGTTCTTTGATCGCTGCGGCCAAGTCATACGCGCCGCGAAATAGCCCACCGAGCAGAATGTCGGCAGGACTACCTTCCGAGCCTATTGGCAGAGATAAAGGACGTAAATTCTCACTGATCAGCTCATGTAATCGTGGATCTTGATCTTGAAGCTGGACGCCAACGGGCTCATTTTTAGGGAGACGAACTAGTTCAGACCAAAACGTGGAAAGCAGGTAGGCGGCGCAGGTCTCTAACATGGACTGTAACAGCTGAAAGAAAGCACGACGCTGCCCCTTCAAAAACCTGATGACCTGCATATATCGTGGATCATCGACCGCTCCCTTCCAAACATCCTCATAGACGGCAAAAGCATGCAAAACCTTGGAGCAAGACGTGATGCCCTTCGGGCAGGCCAGAACTGACGTGGGAATTACTTCTTGTGATAGCTCAGCGTGGTTCAGATTGAGGAAATAGATACCTTTAATTTTTGAAAAAAAAACCGCACTGGTTGCGCCTGGCACGTAGGCTCTTATCAACCCCTGATCGATCAACCGCCCAACTCTGTGCTTCAATTGTTCCTTATTGAGCCCCGTGAGCTTACAGAGCGTCGCGAAGCCCAGATCGTTGATCACCCCGAAACGGTCAGCGCGGCACAACAACAAACTCAGCAACAGTCGATTCACGACAGTGAGCCGACCAGGCTGCTTTTTACTCCGTAGGTCGGTCAGCAGACCCATCTCCTCGCTCTGCTCTTCATGTTTTTCGCTTGCTCGGCAGACCTTCTTGCTTTCGTGCCTCAGCAAACTGCCGACAGCTACCTCATGCTGCGTTTCTGTAAACGCGGTAATGCTTTCGAGCGTCTTGTAAAAATCCTCTTTGAGTTGGTAGCACCTTTTTGGTCGCCCTTTGCCCTCGGGAGTGGACGAAAAGGTCATTACATCGAGCGCCACCAAAGTGGTCAGTGCTTCTGACACCTGGCGATCTGAGAGCCCAAACTGCTTTGCCAAAGCCTTCACACCAAGGTCGACCGGCTCAGCTATTCCGAAGCGCTGAATGAAGCGCACCAGGAAATATTTCCCCTCTGGTTTGAGCCCTTTCACTTCACAAAATAATGCGGATAAAAACACGCTGATACCACCATAGCCCTGGCAATAGGCGACTATTATATCGCAATATTTACAGTCTGTTTTTATACTTAATCGTGATGCAGTCACGTGATGTGTTCACGTGATGTAAAACGTGACCAATCACAAGGTATAATTCTGCAAACTGGCATCAACAATTTGGGGGGAGGAAGGGGTATGAATCAGAGGTCGCCTGGACTTACATGGCTAGATCGCAATGATCACAAGCAGCAGAAATGGGCTCACAAATATCTGCAAAAGAAAGGCGAGATAGATCAGAAATATGATTCCTCAAGCCTCGATGAGCTCCTTCGGATCGGCGAGGTGCTAGAGAGCACGAGAGAGGGCATATTAATCCTCGGCCGGATGAGGGAGACATGGAGGCAGGCTAAATGCAACGCATCAGACAAAGACAAGGGCCGGAAGACCTATGCGTTCAAGCTCAACATCGAGGTAAAAAAAGATCTGACGTGGCTAGCCAAGAAAAAAAATGTCACTGCAGCCGCCCTGCTCAGCAGGCTGATCTCTGGAGAGCTGGATGCTCATGTCAGATTTGAGACGGAACTCAATGAGGAAAAAAAGACGCATAAAGAGCTGCTGAGAAACTCAAGAAATAACACTGCCCAACACAGAGAGACCAACAGAATCCTGAGGGAGCTGCTGGACGTCAGCATTGCACGACTGTGTCGATCGGAGATCCTGCTGGAAGATGCCGCGCTCTCGACAGAGAGCATCACAGAGGATCAGCAGCGCAGGATCGACAAACGGTGCAAGCAGATAATGGTCGATGCCGAAGCAGTCGTAAAAGGTCAGAGCGCCCTGCTCCCCGGAGAACTCTTTCATCACGTCAGATCAGGAAGCGATTCCACTCAGGCACTAAAAGAGGCAGCAACGGAGAGCCCGTCTTGCTCGAATAATTCTCCGGTAGGCAATCAATCAAGCTCAACTGAAGATACGTTTAGGATTGACTCGGAGCGCCTGCCGCTGCCAGAAGATCATTCGGAACCCAGCCTTGTGCCCGTAGCTGAGCCTCATGGTCCGGGAACGAATAATCACACTGGTCTACGCACAAAGGAGCTTCCGGAAGAGAAGAACTCTGTCTCCCTTGAAAAAAATGCGACCGGCCTTGAGTCTCGATCAGCACCACAACGCCTGCCAGACAGTGCCACCACTGATGTAGCCAGTAGATCTAGCAAAATCACTCTTCAAAGAAAGAAGCACTCCGTTATCCGAGGCCCCCAGGGAATTCTCGAAAAGGACTAAGCTTTTCACCTTGAGACAGGCATAGGGCGACCTTAGTGCGGTATAGACACGAAAACGGCAGGGGCATCCGCAAGCGCCTATTCTCCCTTGATACCTCAGCTCAAAAATTGCCGTGGTCGCTGCCAGCGCCATCCATATAAAGCCCTTACTGACGAATCTCAGCTGACGGTATTCCAAATGGTATTCCAAGGAATAATTTAACCAGTATTTTTTATTATAAATCAATATCTTGCATAATCAGTTCAGATTACCCCGGCCCACCAAATACGAAGCAAAACAAAACCCGCCAAGTGCGGGTTTTGTTGCATCTGGGCTACCCGATGCTGCTGAGGATCGTTGTGGCGTTCATGTCCGCTTCAGCAATTTTTCAGCGATACACCTCTCCGGCTTTCTGCCAAAACCCAAATCACTATTTTTCAAGACCGTCTTGCATCTGGAATGGGATGCGCTCCCAGGGTCGTCATCATGAAGGCCTATGATCGCCTTCGAAGCGTTATCAGCATCCTCAAGGTTCTTAGGTAAACCCAAAACCGTCGGCCGCTAATAATACGCACTCTTAAAAACATAATTTTTTTTCTGAAGCCGAAGCTCTTTCGTCTCCCCTTGCGCGCCTGATTTTTAAACTTGGCTATAACTGAGGAGACGCCCCGATTTCCCTGAATTAATGACGTGGCAAGCGCTGACACCTTTACTCTCAGGAAATGGAATCCCATGCTTTTGCCAATCCCGCAACACATCACAGTAATTTCTCCACATTTGGATGATGCTGTCTTCAGTTGCGGCTGCCTGTTGGCTGAGAGTCGGGACGCTCTTGTCATTACAGTATTCGCTGGCGTGCCTGATCCTGAAGTCGCGACGCCTGCATGGGACAGAGCAACAGGTTTTAGTAGTGGGTATCAGGCCGTGCTTGCGCGACGTGATGAAGATACGGAGTCGATGCGCAGACTGGGTGCTAAAGGCACATGGCTCAGCTTCTGGGATCGTCAGTACGGTCGCGGTTATCAAACGACTGACCTCGTACCGGCGCTAAAAACAATCCTTGAGCAAAGGGGCGGAACCGTTCTCATGCCTATGGGACTTTTCCACCCGGACCATCTGCTGACGAGCAACGCTTGCCTGGCGGTGCGCGAAGCTTTTCTTCTTGCGCAACAGAACAAAGAGGATGGAGCCACTGACCGCCCAATGAACTGGTTCGTCTATGAAGAGGCTATCTATCGGCAACTTCCGGGGCTGGTCCTGACTCGACTCACAGCCTGGAAGGAGGCTGGACTAAAAATGTGTGCCGTTCGTTTTCCCACCTCAAGCGCAAAAAAGAAAGCCTACGCTGTAGGCGCATATAAGAGTCAACTTCCGCTATTCGGAGCCGCTAAACGCGCCGATATGGGCTCTCCTGAACGCTATTGGCAGCTTGATACTGAGTAGCCGTTGCAGGGTGGCCATGGCCGCATCTGATGCTGTTTGAAGCGTCTTTTAAACAAGAATTCTCGCATTGATCCTACAGACGCTCCGGTTTTCGGAGATGTTTCCGACAAGTCGCGGCGGTTGTTGGGTAGGAAGCGGAGTCGATAGGCTTTGTCGGTCGCTGCGCATCAGCGACCGGGCCTGGAAACCCGAGGTAGGAGCTATTCAGTAGTTCATACGAGATACGGAGCTTCCCAATGTCGAAAGAAAAACCACCTTCGCCGCCTGCCGACGACGTCTCCCCCTACGAATCCGCCGACTCCAAAAAATTCAACGACGCCGCTGAACGAGCGCTGGATCACTACCTCAACCCCGCCGCCCTCAAATCACCGGTTAACCGCAAAGCCAGCACGATGTTTCTCATTGCGCCGGATATCAAAGACGAAGACCTGCTGGCCCACACCTGCGAGTCATTGGCTCAGGCCAGTGTCATGGCCAGTGACTTCGCCGGATATCTGGAAGGCCCGCACCGACACACGGCAATGGCGATTCAGCAAATAGTGATGCTGGCCGAGCTGGCGGTGAACCGAATGCTCGATAACGTCGAATTGCCAAAACCCGCGCCACACCGCTAATCCCCTGTGGGAGCGAGCCTGCTCGCGATGGCGGCCTGACAGTCACCTTATGTATTGACTGACCCACCGCTATCGCGGGCAAGCCCGCTCCCACACTCGATCTTTGTCGTACACAGATTTTGCATTCACTGGAGATCCCCTGTGGGAGCGGGCTTGCCCGCGATGGCGGTGGGTCAGAGAACATTTACATCGACTGACCCACCGCTATCGCGAGCAGGCTCGCTCCCGCATTAGTCCAGTACACGGCCGGGATTTACAGCACTTTCAAATCCACCGACACATGCCCGCGTATCATCCGCGAATAGGGGCAGAGCTGATGCGCCGCGTCAGCCAATTCCCGCTTCACCCCCACTTCCAACCCGGGAAAGTTGACGTTCAACCGGACCGCCAGCTGAAAGTCCCCGCTGCCGGTTTTACCCAGATCCACCTCGGCATCCACCGACGTGTCTTCCGGCAATTTGATTTTCATTTTGCCTGCTGCGACCTGTATCGCGCCGATGAAGCAGGCCGAATAACCCAGCGCAAACAGTTGCTCCGGATTGGTGCCGGGTTTGCCCGAACCGGGTGAGCTGAATTTAACGTCCAACTCGCCGTCGCTGGACCTGCCAGTGCCCGTGCGGCCGCCGACGGCATGGGTTTTCGCGGTGTATAAAACCGTTTCCAATGCAGCACTCATAACAGTGACTCCTGATAAGGGTTGAACAAACGCGAGGTCATTTCGAGGCCTCGCCCAAGGTGCCGGTGTAGTGCGCCAGGCGTTTTTCGACGTCGGCTTTTTTCTGCAGGCCAAGCTCCATCAGCTGGGTGATGCGTTGCTGAGCCGCCGGGCGTTTTACCGAGCCGATGAAACCGTCCCATTCGGCGGCGATGGCGTCGTTCGGTGGCAGGCTGGCGGCGTCGACCAGGTGTTTGATGTCGGTGATCGACTGTTTGTCGAACCGGGCGATGCGTCGAGCCATGGTGTCGACGAAGCTGTCGAGCTCGGCGTCGGGCAACGCACGATTGACGTAGCCGTAACGCTCGGCGAGTTCGCCGTTGATGTCATTGCCGGTGAGCAGCACTTCGAGTGCACGACCACGGCCCATCAGTCGTGGCAGACGCGCCATCGGACCGCCGCCGGGCACCAGCGCGGCGCCGATTTCCCATTGCGAGAGGATGGCTTTTTCCCGGCTGGCGAAGCGCATGTCGCTGGCCAGTGCCAGTTCGCTGCCAACGCCGGTGGCGCGACCGCGAATCGACACAATCGAAACCACCGGCGCCTTGCTCAACCGAACCAGCATGTCGGGCAGCGGCGGTAGGCCGGTGGGGCCGTTTGGCAGGCTGGTGGTGTCAGTCAGCGGTGGGACGAAGTCGTAGTGAGTGAGGAAGAAGTCCGGCACGTCACTGTCGAAAACCACGACCACCACTTTCGGATCGGTCTCGATGGCCGTGACGACCTCGTTCAGCTGCGGCATGGTTTCGGGGCCGTAGATGTTATACGGCGGGTTGTGGAAGGTGACGCGCCAATACTCGGGGGTGACGCGGGTGAGCTTGATCTCCTGTTTTGCCGCGTGGGTTGATTGAGTCTTGTCGGATTGCGATGCGGATGCTGCGGATGCCTCACCGGCGAGAGAGGAGCCGGTGGCCGCCATGCTGGCGACGATGATCGCAGCATTGAATAGCTGCAGTCTCATGGGAAAACCTCCAGGTAGAAAAACATGTGGGTTCCCGCGTACAACGCTCTACAGTTTGAAACAGGTATTGGGCAGGCTGGAAAGGCCCGACTGAACAAGCCTAGCAGCGTAACTCCGACTCACAAGTGACGTCAGTCGGACGAAAAAAAAGGCACTGGCGATGATCGCCAGTGCCTTTTTTGTCTAACTGTAACGTCAGCGAGACAGCATAAACGTGTCGTACTCCAGATCCTCCAGCGCCGTTGAAAGCCTGTGTAAACCCAGCAATACACAAATCAGCAACGACAGCGTAAACCCGTACCCGAAGAAGCTTGGCCCCAGGTACATGCTGAACAGCGTCAACATTGCGTTCAACACCGCAAACAGCACGCACAGTTCGAGCACCACGGTGCGTTTGTCGAGGTAGAAGAACACGTTGAGCAAGGCCATGAACACCACCTGGATGCTCACACCGATCAGGTCGATATAAAACAGCGGCAGGTAATAACTGGAGATGCCCAGCCATTCCAGAAGGCGTGGAGCGAACAGGAACAACAGCACCGCTGTCAGCCCTTGCACCTTGCAGATTTCCAGCAAGCCCTGACGGATCGACAAGGTCATTTCGGTTTTCAGCTGGCCGATGTGTTGCAGGGTTTCGCCTTCGCGGATCGCCCGGAACAGACGGTCATACCATTCGGCAAAATCGGTCTCGATGCGCACCAGGAACACCGCCATGCCGGGGATGATCGCCAGGTACGCGAGGAAGATCGGCAGGTCGTAAAGGATCGAGGCGCGCAGCGGGCCGACGATTTCGTTGGAGGTGCCGGGGTTGAACCAGAACAGGAATTTGTCGATCCAGATGCCCAGGTTGTAGAAGAAACCAGTGGCCAACAGGCTGAGGAAAACGTTGCGCCGGTCGAGGAAATCAAAGGCGATCAGTTTTTCGGCGCGGTACTCGCGCAGGATGTCGTAGAGGAACAGGAACAGCAGCGTGCTGTGCCCGATCAACAACGCCAGCAGCAAACCCGGCATCTGCAGGAAGCTCAGCAGGTAGGCGCTTGCGACCATCAGCGTGTAACCCACCAGCATCACCAGCAGGATGCGGTTATAGGCCTTCATCCCCGAGAGGAAGATGATCACCAGCCACAAGTTGCACAGCACCACGAAGTTGGCCAGCACCAGCACGCGGTAGATCAGCGGCTGATCGAACAACAGGCCCAGCACGATAATTCCCAGAACCCCGGCGCCCAAGGTGACCAGCAACAACACGCCCAACAGGTTGGGCAGGATCTGGTCGTACTTGTGCTCGAACAAGCGGTCGGACACGAAGCGGGTGAAGAACAACTGCAAGCCACCCGTCAGGATCAACGAGGTGGCCATCAAGTACGTCACCGTCACCAGGAATTGCCCGACCAGCGCATTCGGCAGCAGCAAGCCGATGCTGATGATCGACAACACCCAAGGGCCGGAACTGATCAGCCCGGCGTAGACGTAGGCGTGCAACGTTGCGGTGTAGGAATCGCGCGAAAGGATTTTTCGCAGTTCAAAGCCAATACCGGCCATTTAGCTGTTCTCCATGGCGGCTTGATACAGATCGCGGTAACGCTGCAGCATCAAGGCTTCGGTGTAATAACGGGTAACCCGCAACAAGCCGCTGGCCTGGGCGGCCTGCCAGCGTCGCGGGCTGCGCAACAGTTCAAGGATCGCGGTGCTGGTGGCTTGTGGATCGGCAATCGCCACTACTTTGCCGGCGTGCCCCAGGTCACGGTCTTCGGCGCTGCCGCCTTCGATCAGCTCGCGGCACGAACCGACGTCGCTGCTGACCACCGGCGTACCGGCGGCCCAGGCTTCGAGGATCACCAGCGGCTGCGCTTCACTGATCGAAGTCAGCACCATCAGCCCGAGTTTGGGCAGGATGTCCTGGATGCGCTGGAAGCCAAGGAAATGCACCTTGCCCTCCAGGCCCAGACTGGCCATCAGGCTGCGGCATTCGCTGACGTATTCCGGGTCTTCTTCTTCCGGGCCGACGATCCAGCCTTCGGCGTGCGGCATGGCGCTGATCACGCCGCGCATCGCCCGCAGAAAGGTTTTGACGTCCTTGATCGGCACCACACGGCCAATCAGGCCGACCACAGGCGCAATGCCGTGGGCGCGTGATTCCAGCGCTGCAGTCCATACCGGCAGGTCGATGCCGTTCGGAATGACTTGGGTGCGGGCGGGGATGGCGCCGTCCTTGATTTGCCGCTGACGGTTGCCGTCGTAGAGCGCGATGATGTTGTCGGCGCTGTTGTACGTCAGCTGGCCAATGCGTTCGAAGAAACGCACCCACAAGGTTCGGATGTAACCCGAGCCGGCATCGAGGCTGCGGTTCAGCGCCTGGCCGGAACTCTCGGCGATCCAGCTGGCCTGGGCCAGGTCGATCTTGCGTTCCTTGGTGTAGATCCCGTGCTCGCTGAGCAAATAGGTGCAGTTCCAGCGCTGCTTGAGAATGCAGCCGAGGAAGCCCGCATACCCGGTGGAAATCGAGTGCAGCACCCGCGCTTTCGGCATCCGTTGCGCGGCTTCGGCGAGCATCAGCAACGGCGACTGCATCGCGCGCAGGGTCCAGAAATAATTGACGAACGAAGGGTCGGCGCAATGCTGGCGATAGCCTTCGCTCAGCGACTCCCAACTGGCACGGCTGCGCAGCACGTCGTCGAGGGTCATGCGGCCCTGGGCGATGCAATCGAGCAAGCGTTCGCCCAGCGCCGGGTCTGGCGCGTCCGGGTGATGCAGGAAGCGATACAAATCCTGCAATTGCTGCGAGTCAGCCTCACGCGGATCGCCCAGCGTGTTGGTCGGATGCGTCGCGTCTTCGAGGAACACTTCTTCGATGTGCAGCACGTTGGCCGGCACTTCGTAGCGCCGGGACGGATACGCGTGACGCTGGCCGCCGATGAACATCACCGAAAAGGTCAGTTCCGGCAGGCCGAGAATCATCTGGTGAATCCAGCTGGAAACGCCGCCGCGCACGTAAGGCCAGGTGCCTTCGAGCAGCAGACAGATGTCGGCAACCGGTGCCTGTTCCTTGTGCATCATGTCCAGCTCCTGACCAATGCGGCGAACGGTGGCCGCTGACGGGTTTCCTCGGGAAGGCGTGCGAGCAAGCCGGGAATTTCGTGGTAACGACCGGACTCGAACGCCAGCTCGGCACGAAACGGCAGTACTTGTGCCGCGCCCAGACCGTTTTCCTGGGCCAGACTCAACAGCACTTCGGCGCGCTCGACATCGCCGCGCTCAAGCGCGATGCGACCGGCCAGCAAGAACAGCTCGCCGCCCTCGCCCGCTGCCAGGCCAAGCTCGGCATGTTCGCTGGCCTGGGCGAGTACGTGGTCAAGCACGCTGCCTTGCGCCAGGCCCAGATACGCCAGCTCCCAATACCAGCGCGCCAGCCTGCCGTGCAGCGCACCCGCCGCTTTGGCAGTGGCGTCGACCAGTTCGCCGAGGGCGATCTGGATGTGCAGGTTGATGTCGCTTTCCTGTTTGTCGAGCATCGAATAAGCCAGCAGCCGCACATCGTCGCTCGGGTCAGCCAGAGCCAGTTTGAGAATCGGCACGGCTTCTTTGCCAGGCATGCGACGAGTCGCCAACAGGGCGGCAAGACGCTGATCCGGATCGGGCGCATGACGCAGAACGTCCTGCAAACCGCCGTCGGCAAAAATCGGCGAGTGCAGTTGCAACTTAGCCCGGTACGGCAGTTTCGGGATGCCCACCGCTTGCCACGCTTGCTTGTCGCGTTTGCGCGGCAGGTACAGCGCCGGGAAGATCGCCGCTACCACGCCGACCGCACCGAGCACCGGCACGAAGAACGCCAGGCTGAAGATAAACAGCGGGCTCCACGGCAGCGGCGAACGGTAGCGCGCCGGCAGCAACAGCCACACGGCCGCGCACAACATTACGCACGCCAGGCCATGACTGAGGGTGAACACCAGCAATTGTTGTAACTCGGGCGCCGCGACCCACAAACTGGCCCAACTGCCCGCCTCTAACAACAAGGCTCCGCTAAACAGCCACTTGCTGATCATTCAAGCCACACTCGTTGAACAGGAAATTACGCAGCCCGTTGCGTTCACAGCCAGGCTCCAGGTTGAACGGCAGCACGCGTACGCCAAGGCTTTCCAGGCTGCTTTCAATGCCAAAGTGTTCGTGCAGCATCAGGTTCATCCGCGCCAGATAGCCTTCGGTGCCTTGCGGACTGGTCAACGGCAGCAGCACCAGCAACAGCTGATGATCGCGGTTGTTACGCAGCGGCAATTGCAGATCGAGGCCACGCTGGCTGCGTTCGAACAGACGCGACAGCTCGTCATTGGGACGGGTCATTTCGAAGGCAAACAAACCTGCCGCCAATTTGTGCTGCTCGACATCGACCAGCGAACGCTTGAGCTGCAACGTGAACTGCTGTGCATCGGCGTCGGCCAGTTGCAGCACTTGCGGGTCGCGGCGCAGCAGGTCGGCGATGTGTCCGGCGAGCAACGCCAACAGGCTCAGCGTGCGATCCTGGAAGGCGAAGAACGGCATCTGCCGAACCGCCAGGATCGCCAGCAAACGACCTTCGGCATCGATCAGCGGAATGCAGGCCTGCAACGACGAGAACTGTGCCGAGCTGCCGGCATCAATCAGTTCCTGACGCACGCTGACCAGTTCGCCACGTTCCAGGCACAGCTTGACCAGACCGTCTTCGGTGCCCAACGGGCCCATGATGCCAATCGTCGCCAGCGCCTCGGGCAATACGTTTTCTTCGCGCTCGTCCACGCGATACAACCCGGCCACGCGCAGCGCGCCGTATTGGCCCAGCATGGCGACGATCGGATCGGCCAGCGCGGCCAGTGCATCACCTTCGTCCGGCATCACTCGCAGCTTGTCGCGCAAACCCAGCAAGGAGCTGCGCAAGCTTTGATCGCTGCCCGCCACACGCTGTTCCAGCAGATCGTGGGAGACCCGCAAAATCTGGTGCGCGCGAGTGAACTCGTCGAGACGATATTGGCGGTAATCGTTGGCCATCTGCAGGCGCTGCAAGCGCCGTTCCCACAGATCGCGAACCTCGCCCACCAGCATGCCGCTGACCAGTACGCCGACAATGAAGGACGGATCAAGTTGTGCGTAGGCTTCATGCCCGATGTAGCGCAGTGCGAACAACGCCATCACCAGCAGGCTGGCGCTGAGCAGGCCGCGAACAAATCCATAACGCACGCCCAACAGCAGCGGCGCCAGCACCGGCCAAGGGAAACCGCTGTGCATCTGCAGCGGGTCTTGCGGGGTCAGCCACAAGCCCAGGCCGATGGCCGCGCCCGTCACCAAAAGCGTTTCCAGCCAAGACACCGGGCCGCTGGCACGCGGCGCGAGGCTGTAATCCATGTGGGGAGAATTCATTGCATTCACTCGAACCGAAGGGCGCCAACAAGTTTGTCGAGCACCGTTTGCGCGGTGCCGGCGAGGCTTTCACGGGACCAGCCCGCACGTGCGCCACTTTTGCTCCAGAGCACACGACCGCTGCTGGCTTCGAGCACGCGCAGGCTGATGCCCACTGCCGGTTCGCCGTCCAGGCCGTTCTTGTATTGCCACTCTTCGACGCTGCCGGCGACGACATAATCAAGCTTCTGGTCGCGTGCCCAATCGAGCGCGCCGGCCAGACGTTCGTTGTCGTCCATCAGCGCTTGTTCGCCTTGAGTGCTGACCGGGTAAACCCGTGGTTGCAGACCGTGGCTGCTGAGTACGCTGAGCAGGATTTGCTCGGCGCGCTCGCCAGCTTGCGGGGTTTGCGAATAGTTGATCATCGGCACGGTGCCCCACTTCGCATTACGCGCAAGGTTAGGGCTGGTGTCGCCGGTGAAGCTGGCGCAACCGGCGACAAACAGAACTGCCAGAGCCAGGCTCAGATTACGAATCGCTTGCATCAGTTTTTCTCCTGTAAACATTTCATGATCAGCGTCCGAATCGCACGCCGTAGCTCACACCCAGTGTTCCGCCCGCCTGACCGTTCCCGCCTTGTGGCGCGGATTGGTAGCCGACGGTAAGGGCCAATTCGTCACCGCCCAGTACTTCGACGCCGAGCCCGGTGTTGATGCCGTAGTTGAAGGTTTGATCCAGCCATTGCCAGCCTGCCGTCACGTCCACCAGCCAGGTGTATTGCGGGCGAGTGCGCACCAGGGCGCCCGGCAAACCGCGACGCCATGAGCTGCCGACGTACAGCTGGCCGTAACGGCTTTGCAGCAGATCGTCAGCCGTCACGACGGAGGGATCGTCCGAGTTATCAACGTTTTTCACCGGGCCGCCGTTGTCACTGGACAGGTAATCCAGGGTGCGGTCCTTGACGTTGTTGTGCTGATAATCGATACCGCTGCGCACGGTCCAGCTGGGCCCGGCGAATTCCAGCGTGTGGTTGTATTCCATCTTCAGTTCCTGGCCGTTGCCCAGGGAATCGCCCGCACGGGTGGAGAACGATTTCTGTGCCACTTCCCAACTGATCTGATCCCGCGCCGAGAGCCCGTGACGGCCGCCGACCCACACGCTGTCGTGCTGGCCGAAAGCGCGCATCAGGCCGCTGTCTTCGCTTTTTCGATGCCAGTCCAGACCGGTCTCGACCTGGTCACTGACGCTCAACTGCCAGGTCCGGGACAGGCCCAGGCCATTGCGGTCGTCGTCCTTGCGCTGACTGGTGTCGGCGAACAGTTTGTAGCTGCCATCCTCGACCGAACGTTGCAGGGTCAGCGCAGCGTTGTGCTCATCGCCCATGCGCGTTTCGATCAACTGGTTGCTGTTGTAAGTGCCGTTCTCCAGCTCAAGATTGGCGTACCACTGAGCACCCAGGTTGTGCGCAATCTGCAGACGCGGCGCGCTGTATTCCAGGCCACCGAAATCCTGTTGATGCCAGGACAGTTGCGCGCCTTGTGGTGTCAGTTCCTGAAGCTCAACAGCCTGACGGCGCAGTTGGTCACGCACAGCCGCCGGCTGATCGTCACCCAGCGCGGACTGACTGAGGTCGAGGGCTTCGTCGAACCGACCGAGGCGACTCAGTGCCTGAGCGCGTTGCGCCGGGTTCAGGTCGCTGCTGGCCAGCAGCGTTTCGACCTGTGCCTTGTTGCGGCTGCGCAGGGCTTGCTGAATCTCTTCGTAACGCTGGACTTTCAAGCCCTGGCTACGCGCCCACTCCAGCCATTGGTCTTTCTGCGATTCCTGGTTGGTCGCATCGAGACGCGCCAGCAACCGCTCGAACCACAATTGCAGCATCGCCGGCGAGCCGTCTTTCCACTTCGCCACTTCCTGCTGCGCCTTGCCCGGCGAATAACTGCTGGCCATCAAGCGCAACCAGATCGCATAGCGTTGGGACGAAGGTTGAATGTTTTCGCCCTCGGGACTGCGCAGCAGCTTGAGGCGCAACCGTTGTGCGGCATCCTGATAGCCGGCGTTTTCCAGCGCATCGGCATAGGCCGCGCGGACCAGCCAATCCTGCGGGGCGGTCTTGAGGTACATGCGATACCAGGCCAAGGCTTCGGTATCGCGACCGAGCATTTGACTGGCACTGGCGAACGGCAGCCAGAGGATTCGATCCTGACGTGCCTGCGGCTTCCATTCAGTCAGCAACGGCTTGAGCGCGGTGGTGTTGCCCTGATCGATGTACAGCCACATCAGGCGTTCGCGGAACAGGTTTTCCTCCGGGAAACGTGACAAGCCCGAGAGGTACAAACGCTGCGCCTCATCGACGTTGCCCTGCTGCACCGCCAACGCACCGCGTACCGCCAGCACTTGCGCTTGATCGTTGGCTTCGGGGTATTGCTCGGCGTCTTTGAGCAAGGCGACCACTTGCGGCCAGTCCTGCATTTCTTGCGCTTGCTGCAAGGCTTCGACCAGACGCAGCGGATCATGCGCACGGTTCCAGCTGCCGACCATCATGGTCAGGGCGCGTTTCGGATCGCTGGTGCGATACCGCGTGATCAGCTGACTCTCGTCGCCACTGTTGAGCGAACCCTTGATCGCGAGCAATCTTTCCAGGGAGTCCTGCAGCTCATTGTCGAGTTCCAGGTCCCAGGCCAGGGCTGCGCGCAAGCGCCAGTAACTGTCATCGGTGATCTTGCGGTTATCGACCTGCAACACGTCCCACGCCGCCTGATTATCAAACAGCTTCAGGTCGGTGTTGGCCCAATCGACGCGCTCGGTCGTGGTCAGTGCAAAACGTTTCGAGTAGTTCTTGTAGACCTCGACCTTTGCGGCGAATTGCCCGGTGCTTTCGAGGTTTTGCAGCAACCGCGTCCAGGCCAGGCGATGGGCTGGGTATTTGCGCAGGTAAGCGTGCAACCAGGCTTCGGCCTGGGCCGGTGTGCCGCGCGATTCGTGGCCGTAGATCAGCGCATCGAGCTCGACGTCGGTCAGCGCACGCTGCTCCATGATCTCGGCGAGTAAGGGGATCGCATGATCGAAGTCGTACTGCTGGCTCGCCAATCGCCAGGCGTGCTCGCGGGTTTGCGGATCTTCGTGCAGCTTCAGCAAACGAGTCCAGTAGTCCAGGGCGGCTGGGGTGTCGCCGCGCCATTCGCCCAGGTGCGCCATTTGCTCAAGCAACGCCTGGTCATCCGGATGCTCAGCTACCAGCTGCTGACCACTTTCCCAGGCACCGGGCAAATCGCCGAGGGCCAGGCGCATGCTGAATTCCTTGCGCAGGATTTGCGGGTTATCCGGTTGCAGAACGCGCCACTGATCTAGAAAACGCTGGGCCAGATCGAAGCGTTTGCTGCCGACGGCAACGTCGACGCCCTGCTCCAGCCATGCCGAATCAGTTTGCGGATCCTTGAGCTGGTCCAGCTCCTCAGCCAGTACGCGCGAGGCTTGGTCACCACGACCGGCCGCCAACAAGCTGTTGAACGCCAGTTGGGCGTATTCACGACGTTCGGACGGCGCCTGGCTGTCTTGCTTGAGCAGCAGGTAAATGTCGGCGGCGCGACCCGGTTGCTCACCGGCCAGATACCACTGCGCAGCAGACTTGAGCGAATCAGTACGCTGGGCCGGATCGCGATCGGCAATTTCTTCGTAGACGCTGGCAGCGAACGCCGGGGCCTGTAGCGTCAGGGCCAACTTGGCCAGACTCTGCAATTGCGGGAGTGCCAACATCCGGTGATCAAAGCTTTGCAGGCGTTCGACCAAGGCTTTCTGCGCGACCGGATCATTGGCTTTCGCCGCCTCCAGCGCATCCAGCTCCAGCCGGTAATAAGCCTGCAACTCAGGTGCCGGTTTCGGCCAGCTCTCAAGGTGCTGGCGCGCCTTGGCGTAGTCGCCAAGACGAATCAACAGATCGACCAGTTGCAAGCGCAGGCGGTCGTCGTCCGGGTGCGCCGCCAGCAGCAGTTCGGCGTAGTTGGCCGAGACCGCATCCGGCTCGCGGCCGTCCGGCTGGAACACTTCTTCGCGCTGGAACGTCAGCCACAGCAAGCCGCCCACGGCCACCGCCACCACCGCCAATGCCCAAGGATTGAGCAGGCGCCTGCTTTTGGTTACTGAGGAGTTAGATGCAGAAGAGCTGACCATGACTCACCTGCTTCATTGGTAATTGAAAAGTCCACAGGCCGGCGGATGCCTTGCCTGCAAAATGTTGCCCATCTACTTCAACCCGGCAGGTGCTCGACGCACGCACTGAGAAGGCCAGATCGACCTGCCCGGCAAACGAGAAGTTCACTTGCTTTGCATCCACATACGTCCAGTCCAGCAACGGCAGATTGGCCTCCTCCAGCGCCGGTCTGTCATCCCGGTCGGGACGCAATACCAGCAATGCGTGGTCGCTGCTCAACGCCACATAGCGGCCTTGCGGCAAGTCACGAACACCGGCAACGCCTTGCGAACGCAACAGGTCCGGCCAGCCCATTTGCGGGTCGAGGCGCAGGGTACGCAGTGCGTCCATGCCGCGAACCTGCCAGTCGCCATCGGCGGTACGGGCCAGACTGGATTGATACAAACCGTGCAGACGATCGAGGTAATCGCTCATCCACAGCGACATCGGTTGCTGGGTTTTCATGTAGCCGTAGATATCGCCCATGGCCTTGATCGAGGCCTGCTTGGTGCTCGAATAGAAGTGGTAATACAGGTGCAAGCCGCGCAAGCGTCGTGGGCTGTCGGTGAGTTCGAAGGTGTCGATTACATCGCGAAAGCCGTAGTACGGGCCTTTCCACAAGTTGGTGTAGAGGTTCTCGTTGATGATCGGCGCGTAATACTGCAAGCCACCTTCAGTGGGGCGCAGCAGCGGGTTCAAACCGGTCAGCGACGGGTTGGCCTTGGTCAGCATGGTTTCGGCGCCGTTGACGTTTTTCAGTCCCGCGTCGTAGGCCAGCTTGATGGTGGCCGCCGACGGCAACGCATCGCCCGGCCAGAACACCATCTTCACCGGTTTTTCCGGGGTGGTGAGCTGCTGGTTGATGTAGTCGCGCGAGCCAAAAATCTCGCGGCGAAAATCGATTTTGTCGTAACCCGGAATTGCCATTTTCAAACCGTATTCCGGATTGAAGTTTTCGCGTTTCTTGGCCTGTTCCGGCTGCATGAAAAACGGATGGCTGAAGGTGTGGGTGGCGACCTCGACTTTCGGGTCGGCGAACAATTCGCGGGCAATCGGTTCCAGCTCGCGGGCGAGGAACGGGAACATTCCGCGCGGCGAAATCTCGCCTTCGATTACCGACACCGACGTCAGAAACGGGTTAGGCCGGATGAAATCGTCCAGCACCTGTTTGCCGGCATAGGGCGTGCCGCGCACTTCGGCGCGCGACGGGAAGCCATCGCCATCGATGTGCACGGTGGCGATGCGGCGACCGTTTTCAGTAGTGGTGTCCGGACGCGGCTGTACTGGCAAACGCAAGCTGGCCTGGAGGAAAGCGAAAGGGTCGAGAATCCAGCGGCTGCGTTCGTTGTTGGTTTCCAGAATGTACGGCGCGAGGGCGATACCGCCCCACTCAGCGACCGCCACCGGGACGAATGTCTGGCCGTCTGCCGCGGTCAGCGACAACGCGGCTTTCGGGCCTTTGGGCAGCAAGGAGATCGCGGTCAAGTCACGGGATCTGGGCTGCACCGGTGCTTCGAAGGCGCCGATCAGCGCCTTGTCCTGATAAGTAATGCTCAACGTTTGAGTGCCAATCGGCGCCGCGCGATTCAGGCCCAGGCGCTTGAGCAGCAGCGTGTCTTGAATCGGCAGGCCGGAAAAGAACACCACCGGAACCTGTTCGTCCAGACGCTTGCCGATCCAGCTGTTAAAAGCCGATGCGTCCTGCGGCGGGCCGCTGGTCATCCAGGTGATGACACCGGCGTACAAACCACTGAAGCGATACGCTGGCAGCGTGTTGTCCACCGGCAGGTAATCGACCCGGTAGCCGAGGTATTCGAGTAGACCGCCGAGCAACGTGTGCCCGGCGTTGCGGATCAGGTCGCCTTCGCGCGGATCGTAAAGCAGCGCGATCCGGCGCGGCTGGACTTCGATGCTGCTGATGCCCATCGAGTCCAGCTCAGGCGTGCCGATGTAGGGAATGAAACCCTCGTCGCGCAGACGCTTGGCCAGTTTGCGCGCTTCGTCGCGGCGCTCTGGCGGCAGGTAGTCGATGGCGACCAGCGGGATGCCTTTGGCGCGCAACGGTTGAATCTGGGTTTCCAGCCACTGGCGATCGGCTTCAGGCACCGGGCGATAGCGCTTGGCGCCAGCGTCCCAACCGGCATGAATGGACTCGATTGCCACCGCAGACGCCACACCGTCCAGGTCCGGCAATACTTCAAATCCACGATTGAAAAACAGCTTCAGGCTCGGCTGACGCTGGTGCAGTTCGCGCAGGAAACTGGCGAGTGCCAAACGCTGTTTTTCTCGCGACGACTCGGGCATCAACTGGAAGCTGTCGAGGGTGTCGAGGAACAACCCGGCGTAGCCTTCAGTCTGCAAAGACTTGGCGCGAGCGAACAAATGCTCCCGCCAGGCCGCCGCTGACAAGTCCATGACCTGACTGTCCCACGCGCCGTTGCGCACAGGACCGACTGCGCCGCCGAGGTGTGCTTTTTCGATGTCGGCCTTGCTGCCGCTGAACTCGCCCACCGACAGATAGGCGAATGGCTGGCTGCCCAGTTTGCGCAGGGTTTTGACGTCGCCCACGGTCATATGCCCCGGCTCAACCACAGACCAGTCGAACTGAGCCAGCTCGGAAATCGGCGGTTGATCGGCGTACCAAAAAGCGACGCTGGCGGGTTGCGGTAATGCGGCGGCCTGCACGGCGGGCCCGCTCACGAACAATGCTAATGCGGCTAGCAGCCGTTTAGCGGCCGCGCGGACACGCGTCCTGCGAAAAACGATTTCCATAACTCACTCTTGAATGGACTGAACCGATACTGCTTGGATGTCGGACAGCGAAACCGACCGGCTTACAGGCTGCGGATAAGCTGCACCAGCCCTTTGCCGATGGTGGTCGGTTCCGGGAGCTTGAAACGCTCGAGCAGGCGGCTGTTGTTGGCGCGCGAATGGCGAATATCGCCTTGACGTGGTGCGTGATGAATCACCTTCAACGGGTTGCCGGTGGCGGCGCCCAATTCAGTGATCAGGTCGTTGAGGCTAGTGGAACGGCTGAGGCCGACATTGACCGGGCCCGGGCTTGGTTCGCTGACTTCCAGCGATTGCACGAGAATGCTCACCAGGTCCTGGACATAGACGAAATCGCGGGTTTGCCCACCGTCGCCAAAAATAGCCACCGACTGCTCTGCCAAGGCCAGCTTGGTAAAAATGCTGATGACCCCGGAGTACGGCGATGACGGATCCTGGCGTGGGCCGAAGATGTTGAAGAACCGAAAAATCATCGGTTCCAGGCCATGCTCGCGGCGATAGAAATCCAGGTAATACTCACTCGCCAGTTTGTCGCTGGCATACGGCGTGAGTGGGGATTTTGGCGTGTCTTCGTGAATCGCCGTGCCTTCGCCATTGTTGCCGTAGATGGCAGCGCTGGAAGCGAATACCACGCGCTTGATCCCGGCCTTCACCATGCTTTCGCACACGTTGAGGGTGCCGACGAAGTTGCTTTGATGGGTGCTGACTGGATCATCCACCGACGCTTGCACCGAGGCGACCGCCGCCAAGTGAACCACAGCGCCGCAATCGCGCATGGCTTGTGCCACTACAGCACCGTCCGCGACATCACCGATAACCAGGTTCAGATTGGCATTATCCATCGGCAGATTGCTGACCTTGCCGGTCGACAAATTATCCAGCACGCGAACCTTGTAGCCCTTGCCCAGCAACGCTTCTACGAGGTGCGATCCAATAAACCCAGCACCGCCAGTCACCAGTATTCGCTCAACAAACATGAAATCTCTCCCTGAACATTAGAGCGGATACGAGTGCTTGAATTCCGCCGACTTTATGGCGCAAGGCCATCAAAACGCCGCCGATAATGGGAGATCAGAAACAGAGTGTCAATACTTTGTCTGACTTGTCGCCGAACGGTAATCACTGTCAATTTTCAGTCATTTATTTGGCGGCATTTATTAGCTACACGGTGTCATGCAATTGCCACGCGAGTACCACAGACTCGTCTGGCGCGGAGCATACGCCGTGCATCTGGCCCTTTTTATTATCGATGGCCAGCACAGCTTCGACCCGTCGCAATGGCTCGTCGATGGCATTGAGAGAATTATCGGTTGCCTGATGAGCGTCGTCGCCCGCGAGCGTCACGACAAATACATGACGCTTTTTGAAAAACTACTGGGATGACACCCCTTTTCGGACGATCACGGCCTGATCCCGGCAGATCGCGTCTTCATTAAACACGGATACGGGCTGACGTCGGATGTGCTGCAATCAACCTGGAGTTTTGCTCGAAGGACAATCAAACATGAACATCTGGATCACCGCCGCCCTGGCCGCTTTGGTTTCACTGCCTGCACTGGCTGCCAACGAGGTCGCACCTCGAGTCGTGCAAGTCCCCTTTGGCCAGGGCATCGAGGCTGCCGAATTCAAACAGTCCATCCGGGGCCGGCTCACTGCGCAATACCGCGTGAGCGCGAAGGCAGGCCAGATATTGACCGTCGACCTCAAGCCTTCCAACACGTCCGCCTACTTCAACATCACCGCCAAGGGCGCGGACTACGCGTTGTTTAACGGCTCGATCATGGGCAATCACTTCATGGGGCCATTGCCCGATGACGGTGAATACACGGTTCAGGTGTACCTCATGCGCAACGCCGCACGGCGCAATGAGGTAGCGAACTACAGCCTTTCATTAAACCTCAGCCTCGCTGATGCCTCAGACAGGACTCGGCCATTCGACCAGACCCTGGAGTTGCAGGGGATTCGGTTTCATATGACGACGCAGGGGAGAGACGACAATCGCGTGCTGCGCATTTCACCTCAAGGGCTGGAGATCGATAATTCAGACATTGCACGGCCATTGAAGGGAAACATCGTCCGGGCAGAGATTGCAGACCTTGATCGGGATGGCTCACCAGAGATTTACGTCTTTGCCAGATCACCGGGACGCAGGCTGCCGGGTGAGCTCGTCGCCTATTCGGCAAATCACAAAAAATCGCTTAGCGAGATTTATCTTCCCCCTGTTGGTGAGAATGCGAAAGCAGCGGAGGGCTATCAGGGCGAGGATGAGTTTGCGGTGGTGGAAAATGCGTTGGTGCGGCGGTTTCCGGTTTACGAGAGTGCGGATGTTGGGGCGGGAAGGACGGGGAAGATGCGGGAGGTTCGGTATCGGTTGGTGGCTGGGGAGGCAGGGTGGATTTTGCGGGAGGATGGGGTTATGGAGTATTGAGCATTCGGCAACCAGAAGCTCATACGACGTCGGCATACGGTCCTAGGAAATTTCCCTCAAGGTGTGGCGATTGCCATGAACTGGAGCGTTGTCAGCAATTCGTTATTCTCGCGTCCAAACAGATTTTTTGTCGTTTTCTGTCCCTCTGACATTTTTCTTAGCACAGGAATTAACAAATGACTCCTGCCGAACAGCTCATGCGAGACGAAGCTATCTACTTTGCGCGATCGAATAAGAAGGCCATTGCCAAGCGCCGGACCGACAGAGCGTTGTACCCCCCAGAGCAAGATCCCGTGTCAGTATTTATGGCTGGCTCGCCGGGAGCAGGGAAGACAGAAGCATCCATTGCATTAGTGAATCTTGTAGTGGTCAACTAATCCCGGACACGACGTTAAGTTTTTCCTCGGCCCGCGCTGGCGCCAACCCATCGTTGAATTGGTGAGGCCGAATCCAGTTGTAGCGATGCATCAAAAAATGGCTGATATCGCGCTGTGCTTCCTGCGCAGTTCGATAGCCCACGGTCGGTATCCATTCTGTTTTCAAGCTGCGAAATACGCGCTCCATCGGTGCGTTATCCCAGCAGTTTCCTCGTCGACTCATGCTTTGGCGCATGCGGTATCGCCACAACCGCTGGCGAAAGAGTCGGCTTGCATATTGCGATCCCTGGTCTGAGTGGAATAGCAGATCCGAAGGCCTGCCACGCTGCTCGTAAGCCATATCCAGCGCTTTGATCACCAGCTCAGCGTCTGGCTTTTCCGACAGCGCCCAGCCCACGATCCGACGCGTACAAAGATCCAGGACGACAGCCAGGTAATGCCACTTTCCTTGTGCCCAAATGTAGGTGATATCGCCGCACCAGACTTGATTGGGCGCTGGCACGTCGAACTCGCGGTTCAATGTGTTCGGGATATCCAGTCTTTCTACTGTTGCTCGTTTGTAGGCATGGGAGCCGGGTTGTTTGCTGACTAAATCAAGCTCGCGCATCAAGCTACGCACTTTGAATCGACCGAGTTGCTCACCGTCTTCACGCATCAGTGACAGGATGCTGCGACTGCCCGCAGAGCTGCGACTTTGCGAGAACAGCTCACTGACGCGACTACGCAATCGAAGCCGTTCAACATCCGGCGTGCGGCGCCGCAGGCGCTGGGCGTAGTAACACGAGCGAGTGACGTCAAACACCTTGCACAGCCAATCAACCGGCTCATGGGCGCTCAACTGGTCAATCAGCGCGAACGCTCGTGATCTTCCGACATCAAGAGCGCAGTAGCCTTTTTTAGTATTGATTTCTCTCGCTCAAGCCGAGCAATCCGGGCTTCCAGCTCCTGAATTTTTTGCTGTTCCGGAGTCAGTGCCTTGCTCTGCGGGGTGACGCCTTTATGTTCTTTCTGAATCTGGTCAACCCAGCGGCGCAATGCCGATTCACCAATGCCGAGTGAACGGCTGGCTTCGATGTAGCTGTAGTTTTGTTTGAGCACAAGGTCGGCAGCCTCGCGCTTGAATTCAGGAGTAAAGGAGCGGCGTTGTTTGGTCATCTGACACCTCGATCTGGCGAGCATTCTCGCCTAAATGGGTGTCCGGTTTCATTAGACCACTACAATCTCTTTGCCGATACAGCAATCCTAAGGATTGATCCTGACGAGCTACGCTTCGAATTTACTGAGTATGCGGGAGGAAACGCCTGGATCTTCCAAAGCGGAGTGTCGATTTTGGTCGAGAAAATTCTTGATTGTGCTTTCGATCAAAGACAGTCTTTTGTGCTGGACGGAACACTTTCCAACATTGATGTGGCGAGAAGGAACGTGGAGCGATCCTTGGGAAAGGGTAGATTCGTGCAAATCCTTTACGTCTACCAAAATCCGCTCTTGGCATGGGAGTTCGTCAAAGCCCGTGAAGAAGCCGAAGGAAGAAGAATTCGGCCAGAGCATTTCGTCGATCAATATTTTGCCGCACGTGACGTCGTAAATGCTCTTAAGCTAGAGTACGGAAGCGACGTTCACGTGGATTTGCTACTCAAGCACATCGACAACTCTGGACGTCTGTACAAGGCTGGGGTCGATAAAATTGACTACCATATCCCTGAGCGACACACGCGAACCGATTTAATGGCGCAGCTCGGGTTAGGATCAGGAGCACATTCATGATGTCGATCAAGCTAGGTTTTACTAAGGGCACCAAGAGTCCCTTTGCTGACTTTATTCGTAACGCCAAGTCAGAGCAGAAAAAACGTATTTACAGCGAAGTGCTGACGGAAGCTACCAAGCAGCAAAACCTCGTGATGATGGAAGCAGAAGCCAAACGAGGTTAGAGGTTAACAGACGGTTCTGATAAAGAAGCCCGGCCAAGTGCTGGGCTTTTTTTCATTCTCTTGAACATAGGTCTGAGAGGCGTGTAATCCGTCCTAGGACATTTCCCGCAACTCGTATCGCCTTTCATGAACTGGCGGGCGCTGCTCATCGACGATAGCCTTCAGGTGTCGCTGCAAATCAGCGAACGGCTTTGACAGGCTGAAGAACCGCAAGCTTTCACTCCTCCGTATAAAACGGCATGCTTTCACGCGTGCAGTTTCGTTCTGGTGGCTGTGCGTGGGGCATCTTCGGATGCACTGGATGCTTGCGTTTCCGGTCTGTCAACCCGCGTACAGCTGCCACCCAATCCTGTTTGACAGCAGGGGATTGGCAGCTTCCAACTAACGCAAGGAGCTCCACCATGAAGAAAGTCACCCCAAATCCCCCCGAATCTGCGGCACATTCAGAAGCAGACGCACCCGATTTAAGCCGACTCTCCGAAACAACCGAACGCACCATCAGCACCCGCCTCCGCAACCCGACTCACCCCAGCCCCATCAGCCACGTCTTCACCATCCTCCCCGACGTCGACACACCTACCCTGCTCGCCCACGCTTGCGAAACCCTCGCCTCGCTCAACGTCATGACCACGGACCTGGCCTGTGATCTCGAAGGTTCACGTCGCAACGTGGCATTGGCGATGCAGCAATTGGCCGTGGTGGCGGAGTTATTGGTAAACCGAGCGCTGGACAACCTCGATCCGCCTGACGGTTCGTCCGAGGCACAGTCCGCCAGCCACAGTTAAGTGGTCGCACTCTTTTACCCAATGGAGGTTTTGTCATGGATCGATACATGCCCGTCACCGGCATCGACTGCACCATCGCGTCGTTGCTGATCGACACCGAAGCACCGCTGGACGTATTGCACGAAACTGCGGCGTACCGCATCCGCACCGCGACGCAATTGCTGGAAAGCTTCGCCGTCAGCGAGGGCGTGCACAGTGAACTGGCGCGGGTGTTAGTGACTTCACTGCGCGATGGTTGCGATTTGATGGATGTTGTCGGGCGACGATTGCAGGCGCAGGTTTCGGCATAGAAAAAAATGGGCGACCTCAGAGGCCGCCCATTTTTCATGCCTACAGGGCTTTACATCTTGAAGCCAACGCCCTGAACGCTCTCAGTTCCAGTTAATGCTTTCTCTGTTATCACATACAACTCACGTATATGCCCGACTAAAAACGTCCAAAAAGCTGGTTCATTGACGGTTTGTGCGACTAACTCACCCGGCAGGAACCGACTCATTTCCTTGCGAAACTCGAGCACTATTTTCGGATCAGTATCGAGCAGTTCCGAGCGCGACTTGAACAGCGTCAAGAACTCATCCTGCTTACAGTGATGATCACTCAGTTTCTTCCCGATCAGATCCAGTTGCGGCGTTACACCTTGCTGACGCAGCCAAACCATATCCCAGAGATCCCGGTTCTTGATTCGGTTAGGACGCAGCGCAAAAGCCACAATTTTGTCGGCGTAAATTTCTTCGCGCGATTCTGCCTGTAAAATCAGGCCACTAGTGCCCATGTCGACGCCATACGGGTTCAACAACAGCATGGGTTGTGGCTGATAACTGGGGATGGAACACACATCGATGTTGATGCGCTGTGCCGGCAGATCCTTGCGCCCTGGTCGGGTTTGAACCTTCAGCTTCCACGTATCGACATTTCCCTCCTCGCGGACGGGCTCTGCGACTTCAACCTCAAGGCCATATTTGGCTTTCAGCGTTGAGACAAGAACGAGAGCGAGTTCAGTCAGGCTCTCGCGATTGAAGTCAGCGCCACCCGTGAAATCCAGATCTTCGCTCAAGCGATTTGAGCCGTAGCAAGCACGCAAGCACGTACCGCCGATGAAGGTCAGTTTGGCAAGCATGCCAGCAGAACTCAGCGCCAGCATGATGTCGTGGTGCAGCAATTCCTTTTCCACCACGACCCGCAACGGCGCCAGATCCTGTTTGTTTTTAAGTGCCTCATCTACCAGTTCATCAAACAAACTCATTGGCGACGCTCCAGTCGATCAAGTCCATGTTTCGTTTAGCGGCCTTCATGTCTCGCAAAGCCTGTTGCGGTGTTGCCCGCCATAGGCGACAACGTGCGTCGTAGTGAACCTGGTCAACCAGGTCCTGGGGTTTCTGGCGGGTGTGCACGAACTCTATGGTGCCCCAGCGTCCGCATGAAATTGTGCTGCTGCGACCGGAAGACATCAGGCTGATCCAGTTGATGGGGATCTGAGAGATCACGCCGCAATCGCTCAATACCGTTTCAAGGCTGATGTAGTTGAACTGCATGGCACGTAGTCGGGCGGCCGCATGAAACAGTACCAATCCGCTGGATGGCTTGGCCGCTTCGAACAGATAAAGTCCTCGACACACACGCGTCAGATGGCCATCCGAAGCTGCGCGGCTCAACAGGGTTTTGTAGGCACCTTCGGAAATATCAGGCACCAACGCCCTGAGATCATCGGGAGTGAACAGGTAGCGCTCTTCGCTGGCCAAACGGGTCAGTTGTTGGAGAAGCCGGCCCATTGGCTGGTTGGATTTTGAGTGTGGATACATACCCAAGACTCTACAGAAGGTTTCACTTTATGTAACTTACTGTTGAGTCATTGGATTGGCAAACCATTTCTATCTGCATGATTCAAGCACACTGAAAACCATCGGTTGAATTCTCCTCGCCCTTCTACACTCAATCCCCACAAGCCCCAAAACCCACCAAAGAGCCCCCATGACCACCCTCAATGACCGCTTGAAGCAAGGCAAGGATGCTCGCAAGAAATGCCCACGCAATGCTCAGGCCGAGACCGGGAAAATCAAGCGCGACCCACTCCCGCTGATCAAGGCATCCAGCGTCGGACGGATCAACTCCCTGGTCGAATTGCGCTACGGCCGCATGCTGGTCTCGCCGTTCACTTTCTATCGCGGCAATGCGTTGCTGCAAGCCCACGATTTGGCCGGGACTTTGAACATGGGCCTCGTATCGCCGATCTGCGGCGATAGCCACCTGATGAACTTCGGCGGCTTTGCCACGCCCGAACGCAATCTGTTGTTCAGCCTCAACGACTTCGACGAGGTGCATCCCGGCCCTTGGGAATGGGACCTCAAACGTCTGGTGGCGAGTTTTGTCGTGGCCGCGCGCGACCTGCGTCATGGCGAATCAATCGAAGAAAGTGTCTGCCGCGAAGTGGTCGTCTCCTACCAGAGAACCATGCTCGAATGCGCCGAACAAAGCGCACTGGACACCTGGTACGAGTCCATCAGTTATGACGATCTGCTCAAACAGGCGAATAAAGCCACGCTGGAACATGTCGAGCGCGCCATCGAAAAAGCCGAACGGCGGACGCATGCCGAACTGCTGCCGAAAATCAGTGAGCGTGACGCCCATGGTCGCCTGATCATTCGCGATGACTTGCCGGAAATTTTCCACCTGCACAACAACACCACGCTGCTGGACGCCGACGATGACTGGCTGCGCCTCTCGGACTGGCGACCGCTCTATGACACTTTTATGCGCGACTATCCAGGCACGTTGCAGGCCGACCGTCGCGCCTTGCTGTCACGTTTCCATGTTCATGACGTGGCGTTCAAAGTGGTCGGTGTAGGCAGCGTCGGCACTCGTTGCCTGGTGGCGTTGCTGACCGATGAACAGGAGTTCCCACTATTTCTGCAATTCAAGGAAGCGCGGCGCTCGGTGCTGGCCGATTACGTGAAAACCCGTTCAAAGGTGCGGCATAACGGTCAGCGCGTGGTCGATGGTCAACGGTTGATGCAATCGGCCAGCGATCTGTTCCTGGGCTGGACGACCGGCCCCAGCGGCCGGCATTTCTATGTGCGCCAGTTGCGCGATATGAAAATTTCGGCCGAGCTGGAGACCTTCGATGCACAAACCTTTGCCGCCTACGGTCGCGTCTGTGGCCGCGCCCTCGCCCGCGCGCATGCCAAAGCGTCAGGGCAGGCCGCACAGATCAGCGGATACATCGGCAAGAGCGATGCGTTGGCCGACGCGCTGCTCAAGTACGCCAAAAGCTACGCCAAGCAGAACGAAAAAGACTTTGAGCGATTCCAGCAGGCCTGCCGCAAGGGCCGGTTGCAGGCCCGCTCGGAGGCCGATTTTGCAGCCGACCATTTGCCTTAGAGGTGCTGGCGCGGGGACGTTCATGTGCATAAATTTTTCTTCACCCCCGCGCGCCTCTTCAACCGGTACATTGCCCTCGCTCATTCAAGAAACTACGGTTTGCCCGCCCTCCCGCGGGCTTTTTTTTGCCTTTTGATTGTTAAGCTGTTGTTTGTCATCCAATGCCGCCCATTAAGCTGTCGCAAATCACTTGCTGGCATGCCATTGGGTGTACCATCGATGCCTGTCCATCAGATATCAGTTAGCCATGTCCACGCTAAGCGAAGAGAGCCGTCAGATCGTAGCTTCTCTGGCGCACCGTGCTGGTCCCAACGCTGACACTGCAAAGACCGCTCAGGCGATCGTTTCAACCTTTCAGGATATGGACACAGCCCTTACGCCCATCATTGGCCAGCAAGGGGTTGTCGCGCTCTATCGCCGCAGCCTCCACCTGTGCGCGTCTACTCATCCGTCTCTGGCTCGCTCTTGCGACAAGATGCCGGCCGGCATGGATCTGACCGCCCTCCCGTCTGTACTCGTCGAGCAAAGCGAAACCAATGCCTTGTTTTTCGGTGAAGTGTTATTGACCACTTTCTACGAGTTGCTGACCACGCTGATCGGGCCTTCGCTCACCGCACGTTTACTTCGTGGCGTGTGGGAGCCTTCTTTGAGCGACACCCCTTCGCAGGAAAATTCGCCATGAGCACCAAAGTGACTATCAACCGCCTGGCCACCGGCGTGCCAGGACTGGACGAGGTGCTCGGCGGAGGATTGCCGGAGTTTTCGTTCAACTTGATCGCCGGCCCCCCAGGCTGCGGCAAAACTACCTTGGCGCATCAAATGATGTTTGCCCTGGCGACGCCTGAGCGTCCGGCGCTGTTCTTTACCGTGCTGGGCGAGCCGCCGTTGAAAATGCTGCGCTACCAGCAGCAATTCGATTTTTTCGACAGCGAAGCGATCAACCATTCGATCCGCTATATCAATCTGGCCTCCGACACCCTGGCGGGAAATCTGGACGAGGTGCTGCGGCGCATTGTCAGCGAGGTGGAGACTCACTCACCGGCGCTGGTATTCGTCGACTCTTTCCGTTCCGTGGTGCTGGCCAGCGAGACCCAGGACAACCCCAACAACAACCTGCCGCAGTTCGTTCAGCAGCTGGGTATGTTGATGACTACCTGGCAAGCGACGACCTTCCTGATCGGCGAATATTTCACTGAAACCGACACCAACCCGATTTTCACCGTCGCCGATGGCCTGATCTGGCTGCGCCAAAGCGTTCAGCGCAACTCCATGGTGCGCAAGATGGAAATCATGAAGATGCGCGGCCAGCCAACGCTGCCAGGCCTGCACACCTTCCGCATCGCCACGTCGGGGATCAAGGTCTTTGCACCTGCCGCCATCAATCCGATTGAGGCGCCGCTGGAGTTCCCGATCAAACGCCTGAAAATGGGCGTGCCGCAGCTCGACGAGATGCTCGGCGGCGGTTTGCCCCGCGGCTACTCCTTGCTGGTGGCCGGACCCTCGGGCTCGGGCAAAAGCATTCTGGCAGCCACGTTCCTGGCCGAAGGCGCGCGCAATGGCGAAACCGGTGTGATCGCGGTTTTCGAACAGCGGCCCAATCACTCCCAGAACGCCACCCTTGCAGGCCTGATTCAAAGCGATCAGGTCGGTCTGGTGGACAGCCGCAGGCCAGATCTGTCCATCGACGAAATCGTGCAGTTGCTACTGAGCGAGATCGACCGCCTGAAAGCGACCCGCGTGGTCATCGATTCGCTGTCCGGCTTTGAACTGGCGCTGGCCCCGACCTTTCGCGAAGACTTCCGCGAGTCGTTGTCGCGCATGGTCTCGGCCCTGACCAGCATCGGCGTCAGTGTATTGCTGACCTCGGAGCTGGAGGACCGCTACACTGACCTGCGTTTCAGTCCTTACGGCACCGCGTTTCTCACTGACGCAATCATCGTCCAGCGCTACATTGAAGTGCAGAGCCGCTTGTTGCGTATCATGGCAGTCGTCAAGGTTCGGGCCAGTGCCCACTCCGATGAGCTGCGTCAGTACCACATCGACGATAAGGGCCTGCATATCGGCGAAATGCTGCCGGAACAGGAAGGCTTGCTAGGCGGCAGGCCTACCCGGCGGCGGTAGAGCAAAAGACAGGGAGTAAGCAAAAAACCATGACTGAGGCCAATGGCAAAAACGAGCAAGCGATGGCCACGGCCGCTCGCGAACTGTTTCTGCTCGGCCAGAGAAACGGTGAGGCACGCGCGGCGCTGACAGCCCTGAACAAGGAGCTGAGCGAGGCGAACGTCCAGCGCTCCGAAAGTCAGCAGATCGAACAACTGATCGAGGCAAATCAACAATTGGTCCTGGCGATTCTGTTGGCCCAGTCAGATGCGGATAAGCCCCAGCGCTCAGCCGATGAGCAGCAACGTTACCTCGAGATGCGCGAAGCCAACGAACAGTTGGTACTGGCCGTCCTCAGTGCACAACACTTGCAGGCCTCGGCCGAACACAGCCTTGCGCAGCAACGGAACATCCTCACGCTGGTGGCCCACGAACTGCGTAACCCGTTGACGCCGATCAGTATGATCGCCAGCCGACTGGTCAGGGTGCCGAGCGAAGAGCTGCCACGCATGCAGGCCCTGATCGAAGGTCAGGTGCAACATATGTCGCGCCTGGTGGACGACTTGCTCGATGTCTCCCGCGCCAGCACTGGCAAGCTGCGCCTGGATTGCCGCATCGTCGACATGGTGCAGATCATTCAGGACGCCATCGCTGTGTGCAGTCCGGTGATGATTGCTCAAAAGCTGCATTTCACCGCGCAGTTGCCGGAACGTGCTCTGGCGGTAAACGGCGACCCGGTTCGACTCACACAGATTCTCGGCAATCTGCTGGGCAATGCGGCCAAGTACACACCGGCCGATGGCACGGTCACGCTGTCGGTCACCACCGAGGCCGATCTGCTGGAAATCAGCATCCACGATACCGGCATCGGTATTTCCGCCAAGGCACTACCGTTTATTTTCGAGCCGTTCGTTCAGGACGTGCATGCGATCGGATTCAACGGTGCCGGTCTGGGCATTGGCCTGACGGTGGTGCGTGAGCTGGTCGAAGCCCACGGTGGCACTGTCATCGGCATGAGCGATGGTGATGGCAAGGGCAGTACGTTCATCGTGACGTTGCCGCTCGCGGTTTGAGTGTGCCCCCACGCTGAAGGTGCGGCATCAGGTTTACTCATTCGTCGGGCCATAAAAAAACCGCCATTCCTTCGCAGGATTGGCGGTTTTTTCACACTGGGTGGAGCTGTTTACGTTACGACTTGCGGCTGTGCACGCTGCGCGAGCTGCTCATGCTTTTGCAGCACCGGCATCTCCAGCCGCGCTCGCCCGTAGAACGCCAGCGCCGTCAGCAAACACGCCAGCCACACGAAGATTCCGGCCCAGAAGGTGTGGGACATGTAGTGCCAGCCTTGCAGGACCCGCGTTGTGCCGTAGACGAATCCAAGCAGCAATGCGCCGTACATCAGCGCTTTGGAATAGCGCCAGCGGTAGCGGCGCGCAACGAAGTACAGCGCGAGCATGGTGAAGCCACCTGAAGCATGGCCGCCCGGCCAGCAACGACCATCACCAGCTTCCCTGAACAGCTGGAAGTTGTTGTACCACTCCATGTGGGCAATTTTCCCACCGTAGATAGTCGTTTCAATCGGGCAGTACACGCTGGTGTGCGACTTGAGGAAGTGGATCACGCCGGTGCAGATGGCAAACGCAAAGACCACAAACAGGAAGTCGCGACGATGATCGTACGCAAACCGCAGCACAGGGGCCGCTTTGCAGCGTTCCAGGAAGCTGCCGAGGCGGGGATGTTTTTGCGTGTTGATCAGCGGCCAGACAAACGACAGGATCGCGCCGATCAAGGCAATCTCGGCAGTCCAGTTCGGAATGATCCGCGCCCATTTATGGGTCAGCTTTTCGAAAAAGTGAACCTGGTCCAACGGGAAGGTCTGGGTGACCGGATCAAACAGAAGGTTGCTGAAAGCGATGTCAATTGTGGTCATGTCGAACATCAGGAAAACCACGGCCGCGCAGAGCAACGGGATACCGAAGTTCGCCCAGTAAAAGCGAGAGCGGGAAGATGTCAGCATTGTGTGTCCTGGTTCAGAGGAAAAACTCACTCGGTCGTCACCGAGTGCCAATCGGAGGCTTCAATGAAACCCAACATGCGTGGTGCTTGCTGTGATTGGGTGGAGATAAACAAAGAAGCGCCATAGCCTAACGTAGATGTCGGCAACTTGAGGTCTTTTTCGAGCTGATCCATGCATTCGCTATGAGTCACAAGAATCAGATTGCGGCCCGCCACTTTGTGGGAAAGGGCATCACGCAACATTGTGCCCTTGCAACTGATCAACCAGTCTTCGCCCACACCGACCTTGTTGAACATGAAGGTGGCCGTCTGTGCGGTACGAATCATGGGGCTGTTGTAAATATCAGCCTTGCTCAGCCCCATCTTTTGGAACTGTGCACCGACACTCACCGCGACGCTGCGCGAGCGCTCGGTGATGCCATCGTCTCCGCTCAGGCACGCGGCTGTCGAATGATCGCAGCGCTCGACGTGGCGCACCAGCACGATCACATCACCTTTGGCCCATTCGGCGGCCAACGCTCGCGCGCCCACGACATTACCGTGCGCCAGATCCGGCACAGCGGCAGGCTGCAACAGCCAGATCGTCAATGGAATCACCAGCAGCGCGGAGGCCAGCACCACGATGGCATTTCGATAACGGCTAAAACGGCCCAGTTTAATTGAGCGTTTTATCCCGGCCAGACTCAGTCTCAATTCCACATCGGGCCGCCTCGACGGCATGCATCACTGTCATTAAAAGCAACAAAGCTAAATAGAGGCGCGTCGGTGAACAGTGAAACCTTTGTGAAAAAAAGCTTAAGTCTCAAAAAAACTTGTTACCGAATCCGCCCACAAAAACCTTTCAGCTCTCGCAATTGCTGCCGATACAGTCCTGCTACACCCCTTGCTGGCGCCTAAAAACAACAATCTTCCAGCCAACCGACGATCGACAGCGCAACGTTCCTGGAGGAATTTGATGAATAGCTGGTTCGGCAACATCAGCGTGAACATGAAACTGGGCCTGGGATTCGGCCTGGTCCTGGCATTGACCTGCGTGCTGGCCCTGACCGGCTGGACGAGCCTGGGCGGGCTGATTGACCGCAGCAACTGGATGAGCGACATCACCCAGCTCAACGCCGGCCTGACCAAGCTTCGGGTGGTTCGCCTGCAATACATGCTGACCAACGGCGATGAAACCGCCGCTCAGACCGTTCAGACCACCCTTGACGCCTTTTCCGCTCAGCAACAATCGCTGCTGTCGACCTTCAAGAGCCCGGAAAACCTCAAGCTGCTCAAAGAGCAAGGCACTTACATCGACGCCTACAAAACGTCGCTGAACAAAATGCGCAGCGCCTACCGCACCGGCAACAGCGCACGCGACGCGATGGGAGCCAACGCTGCAACCGCCGGCACGCTGATCGAATCCATCAACACGGCTGTGCAGCAGATGCCCCTGAGTGATCAGCGCTTCGAACAATTCCAGGCCATCACCGCCGCCAAGGAAGCGTTCATCCTGGCCCGCTACGAAGTACGCGGTTACACCGCGAGCTCCAACGCCGAGACCGAACAAAAAGCCATCAGCCAGCTGGACGCGGCCATTGCCAGTCTCAAACAGCTCAACGTGCATTTTGCCGACACCCAGCAAGACGCCCTGCGTCAGCTGGAAACCGCGCTGAGCAACTACCGCAGCGCGTTGCAGGCTTATAAAGCGGCCAACTCCGACGCCGTGCAGGCACGCAAGGAAATGACCGATCAGGGCGCCGCTATCGTGACCCTGAGCGATCAGCTGTATCAGATCCAACTTGATCGCCGCGATGCCGAAAGCGCCCAGGCGCGCACGTTGCAACTGATCAGCACGTTGCTGGCGCTGTTGGTGGGCATCATTGCGGCGGTGATCATTACGCGTCAGATCACCGGCCCCCTGCGCGACACCCTGGCCGTGGTCGAACGCATCGCCAGTGGCGATCTCTCCCAAGACGTCAAAGTGACTCGCCGCGACGAACTCGGCGTGTTGCAGCAAGGTATCGCGCGCATGGGCGTAACCCTGCGTGACTTGATCAGCGGTATCCGCGACGGCGTCACCCAGATCGCCAGCGCCGCTGAAGAATTGTCTGCCGTGACTGAGCAAACCAGCGCCGGAGTCAACAGCCAGAAGATCGAGACCGATCAGGTGGCCACGGCCATGCACGAGATGACCGCCACCGTGCAGGAAGTCGCGCGTAACGCCGAGCAAGCGTCCCAAGCCGCAGCCGCTGCTGACGGTGAAGCTCGCGAAGGCGACAAAGTGGTCAACGAAGCCATTGCCCAGATCGAACGTCTGGCCACTGAAGTGGCGCGTTCGACCGAAGCCATGAGCGTGCTGCAACAGGAAAGCGACAAGATCGGCAGCGTGATGGACGTGATCAAAGCCGTGGCCGAACAAACCAACCTGCTGGCACTCAACGCCGCGATCGAAGCGGCGCGTGCCGGTGAAGCCGGTCGTGGTTTTGCGGTGGTGGCTGACGAAGTCCGGGGCCTGGCTCAGCGCACCCAAAAATCCACTGAAGAAATCGAAGGTCTGGTGGCCGGTCTGCAGAACGGCACTCAACAAGTGTCGGCGGTGATGAACAACAGCCGCGCCCTCACCGACAGCAGCGTCGCCCTGACCCGCAAGGCCGGTGTGTCACTGGAAAACATCACCCGCACGGTGTCCAACATCCAGTCGATGAACCAGCAGATCGCCGCCGCTGCCGAGCAGCAAAGCGCCGTGGCTGAAGAAATCAGCCGCAGCATCATCAACGTGCGCGACGTGTCGGAACAGACTGCCGCCGCCAGCGACGAAACCGCTGCGTCCAGTGTTGAACTGGCGCGGTTGGGTAGCCAGTTGCAGCAGATGGTGAGTCACTTCCGGGTTTGATGTTCACTCTGCGGTGAACGATAGATCCATTCGCGGGCAAGCCCGCTCCCACAAGTTCAATGAGTAACCTGTGGGAGCGGGCTTGCCCGCGATGGCTATCGGACGAACAACTGCAACTTCGGGTCAGCCATGGTCGCGCATTCGCCACCCCTCCTAAACACTGATCGCAGTGGTAAACACCAACCGATTGCCGAACGGGTCGGCGATGGTCATGTCCTGGCTACCCCACGGCATGGCCTGAATCTGCGGGCGCGAAAACGTGTATTCCTTGGCCAGCAGTTGCTGCTGGAACGCTTCCAGTTCATCCGTCTCAATACGCAGCGCCGAGCCTGGCGTGCCGTCGCCGTGATGCTCCGACAAGTGCAACACGCATTCGCCACGGGAGACTTGCAGGTACAGCGGCAAATTCGGCTCAAAACGGTGCTGCCAGTCAACCCTGAACCCCAGGAAGTCGACGTAGAACTCCAATGCCTTGGATTCATCGAAAATTCGCAGGATCGGGGTGGTTTTGCCGAAGCTCATGAAGTTGCTCCCAGACTGGAAAGGCCCAGAGTGTAGCTGGGCTAGTGTCAGCGCTTCGGCTTGGCGATGGCTTTCTTTAATTGCAATGTGCCATCACTGTGATGCATTTCAAAGAAACCCTGTGCGCAAATCCCCTTCCCGCGCCAGAAACCGCCCTTCCCTTCTACCGTTTGCCTGCCCTTCGCTGTAACTCAACACGCCGTTGATCCACACGCCATCAATCCCTTCGGCCGCCCGTTGCGGATCATTGAAGTCCGCCACATCACGAATGGTCACTGGGTCAAACAACACCAGGTCGGCCCAATGCCCTTCACGAATTTCGCCCCGCTCCTTCAGGCCAAATCGTGCCGCCGACAATCCGGTCATTTTGTGCACGGCGGTGTGCAGCGGAAACAGCCCGACATCGCGACTGAAATGTCCGAGGACGCGTGGGAATGCGCCCCATAAGCGTGGATGCGGAAACGGGTCCTCCGGCAATCCGTCAGACCCGACCATCGACAGCGGATGCGCGAGGATTTTTCGTACATCGGACTCGTCCATGCCGTAATACACCGCACCGGCCGGTTGCAGTCGGCGAGCGGCTTCGAGCAACGGCACGCCCCATTCGGCGGCGATGTCCATCAAGTCGCGGCCGCCCAGTTCCGGGTGTGGCGTGGACCAGGTGATGGTGATGCGATGGGCGTCGGTGACTTGCTTGAGGTCCAGGGTCGAAGAACTTGCCGCGTAGGGGTAGCAATCGCAGCCCACCGGGTGGGTTTTCGCGGCGTGCTCAAGGGACGCCAACAGTTGCGGGCTGCGCCCCCAGTTGCCGGCGCCCGCGCATTTGAGGTGGGAAATGATCACCGGGGATTTGGCATGACGGCCAATCTGGAACGCCTCGTCCATGGCTTCCAGCACCGGTTCGAATTCGCTGCGCAAATGGGTGGTGTAGACCGCACCGAATGCGCTCAGCTCTTCGGTCAGTTGCATCACTTCATCGGTGGACGCCGAAAAAGCATTGGCATAAGCCAGGCCGGTGGACAAGCCCAGCGCACCGGCTTCGAGGCTTTCGCGCAGTTGCTCGCGCATCGCAGCAATTTCATCCGGCGTGGCGGTGCGCATCAGATCGTCAAGATGATTGCTGCGAAGCGCCGTGTGCCCCACCAGTGCGGCGACGTTCAGCGTGGTGTTCGCCGCCTCGACTGCCGCGCGGTAGTCGCTGAACCTCGGATAAACAAAGGCCGCCGAGGTGCCCAGCAAGTTCATCGGGTCCGGCGGATCACCGCGTAAACTCACCGGCGAGGCGCTGATCCCGCAGTTGCCGACGATCACCGTCGTCACGCCCTGGCTGAGCTTGGGCAACATCTGTGGCTGGCGGATCACCACGGTGTCGTCGTGGGTGTGCACATCAATGAAACCCGGCGCCAGCACCCGGCCGGCGGCATCGATCTCTTCGGTGGCGGTAGCCTTGTGCAAGTCGCCGATGCGCTCGATGCGACCGTTCAGAATCGCCACGTCGGCGGGATATCCGGGGGCGTTGCTGCCGTCGATGATCAGGGCGTTGCGAATCAGCGTGTCGTACATCATGTCAGTCTCCCAACGGCAAGTGATCGTCGCCGCCGCGGTAATCGTCCAGGGCGAGTTTTATCCGCCGCAGACGTTCTTGATTGTCTTCAGGATTGGCCAGCGCCAGCTCGGTGGCGAGCACGTCGATAGCCAGCAGCATGCCGTAGCGCGCCGCCGTGGGTTTGTAGATAAACGAGGTTTCAACGCCTTGCAGTGGCAGCAGCACATCGGCCAATTGCGCCAGTGGCGAATCGGCGCGGGTGATGGCGACAATGCGGGCGCCATAGTTGCGGGCCAGTTCGACGGCCTCGATCAGTTCGGGGGTGATGCCGGTCAGCGAGCAGGCAATCACCGCGCGTTCGGCATCGAGGCTGGCGGCGGTGACGCGCATCATCACCGGGTCGTGGCACACCGCAATCGGGTAGCCGAATCGCACCAGCCGCACCTGCAGTTCGTCGCTGCACAAGGTCGAGCAACCGCCCATGCCGAACGCATGAATCATCCGCGCCTTGCCCAACAGTTTCACCGCATCGGCGAAGCGCGACTCGTCGAATGCTGATAAATGCTGGCGCAACGTCGATTCGATATCGCCGACGATCTGCCCATAAAACGCCGACTGCTCGGGCTTCCCTGCCGGGTCGAGAAAACGACTGCCAACGCCGCTGGCCTGAGCCAGTTGCAGGCGTAAGTCGCGCAAGTCGCGGCAACCCACCGTACGGGCAAAACGCGACAGCGTGGCAGTGCTGACTTCCGCTCTCAGCGCCAGCTCGTCGAGGCTGGCAGCGGAGGCAAATCCCACGTCGTCGAGCAACAGCCGAGCGATGCGTCCTTCGCCGGCGCTGAAGGAATCCTGACGGGCGCGTATCTGGTAGAGGATGTCCATGGCGAGCGGCTCCGACTAAATCAGGTAAGAAAGACCCACGGTCAGCGCGAACGCCACCACCGAAATAATGGTTTCGAGCACGGTCCAAGTCTTGAAGGTCTGGGCGACGGTCATGTTGAAGTATTCCTTGATCAACCAGAAACCACCGTCGTTGACGTGGGAAAAGATAACCGACCCCGCGCCCGTCGCCAGCACCAACAGCTCCGGGTGCGGATAACCCAGACCAATGGCCACCGGCGCAACAATCCCCGAGGCAGTGGTCATGGCCACCGTGGCCGATCCGGTGGCGATGCGCATCAGTGCGGCGAACAGCCAGCCCATGATCAGCGGCGACAGGTGAAATTCATGGGCCAGGCTGACGATCTGGTCGGTGACCCCGGCGTCCACCAGAATCCGGTTCAAGCCGCCGCCAGCGCCGACCAGCAAGGTGATGCTGGCGGTGGGTGCCAGGCATTCGTTGGTGAACTTGAGGATCGATTCGCGGTTGAAGCCTTGGGCGATGCCCAGGGTCCAGAAGCTCAGCAAGGTCGCCAGCAGCAGGGCGATCACCGAGTTGCCGATGAACAGCAGGAATTGGTTGAAACCGCTGCCCGGCGTGGAGATCAGGTTGGCCCAGCCGCCGATCAGCATCAGCACCACCGGCAACAAAATGGTCGCCATGGTGATGCCGAAGCTTGGCAGGCTGGCACGCGGTTCGCGGTCGAGGAACTGGCGCTCCAGCGGATTTTCCGCCGGCAGTTGAATGCGCGGCACGATGAACTTGGCGTACAGCGGACCGGCGATGATCGCCGTCGGAATGCCGATCAAAATCGCATACATCAACGTCTGCCCCACCGACGCCCCATACACCTGCACCGCCAGCATCGCCGCCGGGTGCGGCGGCACCAGCGCATGCACCACCGAAAGCCCGGCGACCATCGGCAAACCGACCATCAGGATCGACACGCCGACACGGCGCGCCACGGTAAAGGCAATCGGCACCAGCAGCACAAAACCGACCTCGAAGAACAACGGTAGGCCGACCAGGAAGGCGATGCAGACCATCGCCCAGTGCGCGTTCTTCTCGCCGAACCGGTCGATCAGGGTTCGCGCCACCTGCTCGGCGCCGCCGGACTCGGCCATCATCTTGCCGAGCATCGTGCCGAGCGCCACCACCAGCGCGATGTGCCCCAGGGTCTTGCCGACACCCGCCTCATAGGCACCGACCACGCCGGACGCCGGCATCCCGGCCAGCAAGGCCAGGCCGATGGACACCAGGGTGATGACAATGAACGGATTGAGTCGGTAACGGGCGATCAGAACGATCAGCGCAATGATGGCGATGGAGGCGTACACCAGCAGCCAATAGCCGAAGGACAGGGTCATGCGGTACTCCTCGAAAGGGTCACGTCGAATGGGTTATGAAACTCATAAATCATTTCGAGGCGTGATTTTCAAACGAGGTGAAACTAATTTTCGTACAGAGGTAAGGGATGTCGCGCAGAGGTATGCGGGGTCGGGAGATATGAAAATCCGATAGGCGAATTTACATGCTGATCGTTGCAGATCGTTCCCACGCTCTGCGTGGGAACGATCTCGTCACACATCAACTTCAGTCGTGATGCTCGCGGGCGCGCTTGAGCAGTTTCTTGCAGCGCTCGGACAAATGCAGCACACGCAGGTGTTTGCCGGCCTTGTCGTAGCGTTCACGCAGCGTCTTCAGCGCGGCGATGGCCGAGTAGTCGACAAAGCTCAGGTGCCGACAATCGATCGTCACGACGGGCGGATCGTTGGCGGGATCGAATTGATTGAGAAATGGCGTGGTCGAGGCGAAGAACAGCGTGCCATGCAGGTGATAAAGCTTGCTGCCGTCGGCTTCAAGATGACTGTCGGCATAGAGCTCGCGAGCCTGCTGCCAGGCAAAGTTGAGCGCAGCAATGATGATCCCGCAGAGCACGGCAGTCGCCAGGTCGGTGAACACGGTAATGACCGTGACAGCGATGATGACCAACACATCGTTCAGCGGCACCTTGTTCAGCACCCGCAACGACGCCCAAGCGAAGGTCTGTTGCGACACCACGAACATCACGCCGACCAGGGCGGCCAACGGAATGCGCTCGATCAGCGGCGAGAGAAACAGAATGAACAACAGAATCAGCACCCCGGACACCACCCCGGACAATCGTCCGCGACCGCCGGAACTGAGGTTGATCACCGTCTGGCCGATCATCGCGCAACCGCCCATGCCGCCCAATACACCGGAGACCATATTGGCCGCGCCCAGCGCCACGCATTCGCGATCCGGGAAGCCACGGCTCTCAGTGATCTCGTCGGTGAGGTTCAGGGTCAACAAGGTTTCCAGCAGACCGACCAGCGCCATCAAAATCGCGTAGGGCGCGATGATCCGCAGGGTGTCCAGGCTCCACGGAATGTCTGGCAGCGCAAACGTCGGCAAGCCGCCAGCGATGTGCGCCATGTCGCCGAGGGTGCGCGTCGGCAAGCCGAGCACAAACACCGCCAGTCCCACGCCCAGAATCGCCACCAGCGCCGGTGGCACCGCACGCGTCAGGCGCGGCAGCAGGTAAACGATCGCCATCGTCAGCGCCACCAGCCCGGTCATCAGGTAGAGCGGCGCGCCACTGAGCCAGGCATCACCGCTCTTGAAATGCTCAAGCTGAGCCAGCGCGATGATGATTGCCAGGCCGTTGACGAAGCCGAGCATCACCGGATGCGGCACCATCCGCACCAGTTTTCCGAGCTTGAGCAGCCCGAACGCCAGCATGATCAATCCGCCCAGCAACACCGTGGCCAGCAAATACTGCACGCCGTGCTGCACCACCAAGGCAACGATGACCACGGCCATCGATCCGGCCGCACCGGAGACCATGCCCGGGCGTCCGCCGAAAAGCGCGGTCAGGGTGCAAATGATGAACGCGCCGTAAAGCCCCATCAGCGGGTTGAGGTGAGCCACCAGCGCGAAGGCGATGCATTCGGGAAGCAGGGCGAAAGAAGTGGTGAGTCCGGCCAGGACATCGGCGCGCAGACTTTTTGATTTCATGGCTGATCAGACACAACAGGAAAAGAGGGAGCGGATGTTACGGAACTGGGGGCGACCCGGCCAGTTGTCGGGCTGCTGAGACCGTAATCGCGGGCAAGCCCGCTCCCACAGGGATTGTGTCGTCCGCAAAACCGTCGAACGACACAGGACCTGTGGGAGCGGGCTTGCCCGCGATAAACGATGACGCGATCTAGAGCGAACTCACACCATCTCGTCACGAATCCAATCAACCACCGACGTCCGCTTCGGCGCCCAACCCAGCAATTCACGGGCATTCTTGCCACGCACCCGGCTGTTGGAGCCCAGGCCATAGTTGGCCATTTCATAACCCCACTCGGCTTCGGCATCCTTGAGCGGCCAGTCTTGTGGCGCGTCCAGTTTCAAGGCCTGCGCCATGGCGGTGGTCATGTCGATGAACGACGCCTCACCGCTTTCAACGAAGTAGAACGTGCCCGGTACATTCTTGGTCAGCGCCAGCAGGTAAACGCACACTACATCTTCAATGTGCACGTTGGACCAGATGTTCTGGCCAGTGCCAACATGCCGCACCACGCCACTTTTGCGCGCCTGTTTCAGCAAACGTGGCAGTTGCACGCTGTCGCGATTGACCCCCAGGCTGTGGCCGTAGATCAGGGTGTTGCAGATCACCGCCGAGTTCACACCGTCTTTTGCGGCAGCAAGAATCAGGTTATCGATGGCTACACGAGCGGCCTTGTCGACGGTCGGTTCCGGCAGGTTGTCCTCGAAGTAGATGACGTCGCTGGATTTGCCGCCCGACGCATCGCCGACGATGCTCGAGCCGCTGGTGTGCAGGAACACTTTGTTGGAACCGCGCAAGGCATTGAGCAAGGCCTCGACTGCGCCGCGATGGTCGCTGCTGGCGGCATTGATGACGGCGTCGGCAGCCCGGGCTTGTTCGGCCAATAGCGCGCTGTCGTCAAGCGTACCGATCACCGGCGTGATGCCCAGTGCGCTCAGCTCATTGGCTTGTTCTTCGCTGCGAACCAGGCCGGTGACCTTGTGGCCAGCCCGGACCAGACCGGTGGCAATAGAGCCGCCGATGAAACCAGCAGCGCCGGTAACGAATACGTTCATGGAGAAACTCCCTGCGTTAATAAGTGATGCAACGAGTATCAGGGACTGATCGCAGGCGAAAAATCCCTGTTGACCCAATTCACTCTTGCGCAGGAATCACGAATCAGCCCTTGAAGTCCGAACTCGCGTAGACCGCCAACTTGCCCTGGATAAAGTCCAGGAAACACTGAATCCGCAAGGCCAGTTGCGAGTTTCGGTAGTACACCGCGTTGATCGGCTGACGGTAGCCGCTGTTGAACTCGGCCAGCAGCACTTTCAAGCGCCCGGCACGAATGTCCTCGATGGTCATGAAATGCGAGAGGCTGGCAATGCCCTGGCCTTCCAGCGCCAGTTGCCGGACCGTCTCACCGCTGGATGCGCCGATCGCCGCCTCAATCGGCCAGCGATCACCATGCACATAGCGCAACGGCCAGTGGTTGAGGCCTTCGTTGTGGGTAAAGCCCAGCAATGAGTGCCCGCTCAATTCCTCGACAGTCTTGGGCGTGCCGTGTTGCTCAAGGTAAGCAGGGCTGGCAACGATGTGCAGCGGGCTGCAACCCAGCGAGCGGGCGTGCAAGGTCGAGTCGGCCAGCGTGCCGATGCGGATGGCAATGTCGGTGCTTTGTTCGAGCAAGTCGATGATCAAGTCGTTGCTGTTGAGTTCAAGCTGGATGTCGGGGTAGAGCCTGCGAAACTCATCGATGTACGGCACGATGGCGTGCAGCATGAACGGTGATGCCGCGTTGATCCGCAGGCGCCCGGACGGGGTTTGTTGACGGGAATTGAGGCGTTCTTCAAGTTCGTCCATCTGATCGAGAATCAGCTTGGCGTGCTCGAAGAAATACTTGCCTTCCTCGGTCAGGTCCATGCGCCGCGTAGTGCGGTTGATCAGCGTGGTATCAAGCTTGGCCTCCAGCCGCGACAGCGTGCGGCTGACCGCCGAAGGCGTTTGCCCGACCTGTTCGGCCGCAGCGGAAATAGACCCGCACTCAATCACGCAGACGAAAATCTGCAATTCATCGGATCTGGCTTTCACGGATGCCCCTCATTCAAAAACTGGCTTGATAGTAGCTGGATGCGGGGCAAAAGGAACCTTACGCTGGCAGACCGAACACCTCGGTCAAATGCTGCTCATAGCGTGCGACATCGGCTTCGATGTTCGGGCGTTTCATGACGTCGACACACAGGAACGTCGGCAGGCCGGTCATGCCGAGGAACTCGTTGGCCTTGTGGAACGGGAAGTACACCGCATCCACGCCCTTGGCTTCGAAGAAGTCGGTCGGGTCGTCGAAGGCTTGCTGCGGCGCGTTCCAGGTCAGCGACAACATGTATTGCTTGCCGTGCACCAGACCACCGCTGCCGTATTTTTGCGAGGCGTCGGAACGGGTGCGGCCGTCACTGGCGTAGAGACTGCCGTGACCTTCGGTGAAGACTTCGTCGATGTACTTCTTGACGGTCCACGGCGCGCCCATCCACCAGCCGGGCATCTGATAAATGATCACGTCGGCCCAGAGGAATTTGGCGACTTCTTCGGCGACGTCGTAACCCTCGTCGATGAACGTGGTTTTCACGTCCAGACCGCCGCGATCCAGCACGCTCAGCGCAGTGTCGTGCAGGGTGGTGTTATAGCGGCCATCGGAGTGGGCGAATTTTTTGCCGCCATTGAGCAACAGGACTTTTTTCATGAAAGGTCTCATAAGGGTCAGAAATTGGATGGCGGCAGGTTAGCGATCTGCCTCGCGCGGAGTAAGCGGCCAATGGGCAAAATTCATTTGACCCACACGCACGAATCGACCAGCAATTGTTGCCGTAGACTTGCGGCCGATTCTGACTTCATGAGTTTTTTTGATGAGTGATTTGCAAGGTTTTATCCTGCACGCCAAGACCCGCCCGGAAAAATCCGACGCCTTCGAAGCGTTTTTCAGCGGTTATGTAGAGGCAAGTCGCGCCGAGCCTGGCTGCATCGAGTACCACATGCTGCGCGATAAACAGGACCCGACGCTGTTTATCTTCTATGAGATCTGGCAGTCCCAGGCCGACCTCGATGTGCACTCGAACCTGCCGCACATGGCGCAGTTCCGGGAGATGCGCATGGAGTACCTGGAACGGGATTTCGATATCCGCGCCATCGACATGCTCAGCCCGTCGTCTGCTACCCGCTGATCAGCAAGTGGCCGCCGAGCAGACCGAGGCCAATGAAGAACACTCGCTTGAACAGCACGGCGCTGATCCGCTGGCGCAGCCATTGGCCCAGTAACATGCCGAGCACTGCGGGGATCAGCGCCAGCAGCGACGCACTCAATTCGCCGCCCCCCAAAGCGCCGCGCCAAAACAGGCCGCCAGCCAGCGCGAGCGTCGAAACGGTGAACGACAGCCCCAGCGCCTGCACCAGTTCATCCCGGGTCAAGCCGAGGGCTTGCAGATACGGCACTGCCGGGAATTACGAAGACGCCGGTGGCCGAGGTGATGACGCCCGTCACCAGTCCGCACAGCGGGCCAAGCCAGCGCTCGCCTGGGCCATCGATGCGCAAGGTCGGCAGGAATAAACCGCTCAACGCGTAGAGCAACAACGCAGCGCCTAAACCCCGCACCACCCAATGACCACCCGCCATGCCAATCCACAGCGTACCGACGCCGGTGCCGATGAAGATCGCCAGCAGCATCGGCCACAGGCGTTGGACCAGCCCACGCAAGTGCCCGCCGAATGCCAACTGCCAGACATTGGTGAGGGTCGCCGGGATGATCAACAATGCAGCAGCCTGTGACGGTGCCATAGCCAGGCCGAGCAAGCCCATGGCGATGGTGGGCAGGCCGAGCCCGATGACGCCTTTGATCATACCGGCCAGCAGGAAGGTGGCGATAACCAATAACGAAAGGGCAAGGCCGAGGTTTTGATAGAACGCGGCGAGAGTATTCATGGGGCTATGGTGAGCCTCGACTGGCCGCTTGAAAATCTGCCATATACTGAGGCTGCCTCTTGCTTTGACAGAGGCTGGAAATTTCGCAGCGGTCGCTGACGCCATCGCGGGCAAGCCCGCTCCCACAGTTGGCCGATGTGAATATGAATTTTCTATTCACTGAAGATCCCTGTGGGAGTGGGCTTGCCCGCGAAGGCGTCCGCCCAGACAACAAACCTCCTGAGGCGGTGACAATGCACTTCGACCTGACCGACCTGCGCCTCTACCTGCATATCCTCGACAGCGGCAATATCACCGCCGGAGCCGCCCGCAGTCATCTGTCTCTGGCAGCGGCCAGCGCGCGAATCCGCGCCATGGAGTCTTCGCTGGGTATCGAGTTTCTGCAACGTGGCCGTCGCGGTGTCACGCCCACTCCTGCCGGTAAAGCCTTGGCGCAACACGCCCGCCTCCTGCTGCAACAGGCCGAACGCATGCAACAAGAACTCACCGAATACGCCAATGGCGTAAAAGGTCAGGTGCGCCTCTTGTGCAACACCACGGCGATCACCGAATACCTGCCGGAGTTGCTCGCCGACTTCCTGCGCGCCCATCCCAACCTCGACATCGACCTGCAAGAACTGCCTAGCGCCCGCATTACCCACGCCTTGCGCCAAGGTGCGGCAGACTTGGGCATCGTGTCCGACGCCGTGGACACCGATGGCCTGCAGACCCGCCCGTTTCGCGACGATCCACTGGTGCTGATCATGCCCCGCGATCACCCATTGGCAGAGGCCGGAACGCTGAGTTTCAGCGACACCTTGCGCCACGACTACGTCGGCCTTAACGCCAACAGCGCACTGGCGGTGTACCTGGACGAACAGGCGCTGCACGCTGGCGCACGCCTGCAGATTCGCATCCGCGCCGACGGCTTCGATGGCGTGATGCGCATGGTCGCGCGAAGCGCCGGGCTGGCCATCGTGCCCTTGGCTGCCGTCGAGCGCTTGTCGGGTGAACGCCCCTTCAAGAGCCTCGCCCTGCAAGAACCTTGGGCCCGGCGCAAACTCTTGCTCTGTGCCCGGGACTTTGCGGCGCTGCCCGGTTATGCCAAGGCGCTGCTGCACGCCTTGACTCTCCCCTGAGGGGCAGACTTTACCCTTGAGTTTTCATCTTCAAGGACAGAGACGATGGGCAAGCGAATTCTGGTGATTCTCGGCCATCCCTCGAGCAACAGCTTCTGCGCCGCACTGGCGGAGCGCTATGTACAGTCGGCGTTGCGCGCCGGGCATGAGGTGCGCCAGCTCTTTTTGGGTCGAATGAATTTCGATCCGGTGCTGCGTGAAGGTTATCAACAGGTCCAGCCACTGGAGCGTGACTTGCGCCACGCCCAGGCGGATATTCTGTGGGCCGAGCAACTGACGCTGGTCTATCCGATCTGGTGGGGCGGAATTCCGGCCCTGCTCAAGGGCTTTTTTGATCGGGTGTTCCTGCCAGGCTTTGCCTTCAAATACCGCGAAGGCAAAGCCTTTCCCGACAAACTCCTGCGCGGTCGCAGCGCGCATTTACTGGTGACCATGGACACGCCACCCTGGTATTACCGCTGGGTCTATCGCATGCCCGGGTTGCACCAGATCCGCAAGACCACCCTCGCCTTCTGCGGTATCGAACCTCGGCGCACGTTGACGTTCGGCCCGATTCTTGGTGCAAGCGACGGTCAGCGTGAAACCTGGTTGCGGCAAGCCGAGGCTATCGCGCGCCGTTGAGTGTGCCGATAATGCGCCAGGCGTCACCACTGAGAAAAAGGACTTTTCATGTACATCGGCCAAGCCGCTCAACGATCCGGAACGACGATCAAGAGCATCCGCCATTACGAGTCGATCGGCCTGCTGCCTGCCGCTCAGCGGCAAGGCAAATACCGCGTCTATGACCAGCCAAGCATCGACCTGCTGATTTTCATCAAGTGCGCTCAACAACTGGGTTTCCGGCTCAAGGAGTTGCAGGCGATTTTTGCCGGGCATCAGGGACAGGCAATGCCATGGTCATTGGCGCGGCAGGCCATCGATGCCAAGAAGCGCGAAATCAGCGCGCGGATCGCCACGCTTACCCTCCAACACGAGCAATTGGTCGAGTTCGAAGCCAACCTCGAACAGGCCAGGGCCGACTGCCCATTGGAAAGTCTTTGAGGGCAATGCGCGTTTCTGGACAGCTCAATGTCGACCCCAGACAACTGGCCGGGGGATCGGCGCTATAGGGTGCGACTTCAGTTCTCTAGTCCACTGTCCCGGAGTCCACATGACCGCACCGATTACCGTCCTTCGCGATACCCACCCACTGCCGGTGCTCGACGCCTGCAAATGGGAAAAACTCGAAGGCGACCCGCACACCGTCAACCTCAATGCCTACACCAGCGAAGACGGCAGCAAGATCATGGGCACCTGGATCTGCACGCCGGGCAAGTGGTACGTGGAATACGTGAAGTGGGAATACTGCGATTTCCGCGAAGGTTATTGCATCATCACCCCGGAAGGGAAAGAGCCGATCCACCTGCGTGCCGGCGATATTTTTGTCATCGAGCCGGGGATGAAAGGCACCTGGGAAGTGGTTGAAACCGTACGCAAGTATTTCGTGTTTGCCTGATGCAAAAAGCCGGGGGACCACCCGACGTGGTCTCCCGGCAAATAGCGTTACACGATCTTGTGGCGAGCCCCCTCGCCACAATCCCGGAAAGTCCCCTTATTGGGGTTTGCGATAGCTGTTGATGATCGCCGAGAAGTCTTTACCTCCCTCTCCACGCTGGCTCATCGCCTGATACATCTGCTGGGCCACCGCGCCGAGCATCACCGGTTGGTGCGCCTGACGTGCCGCTTCCGTGGCCAGTCCCAGATCCTTGAGCATCAGTTCTGCACCAAAGCCGCCGGTATAACCGCGCGACGCCGGCGCCGTTTCGACGATGCCCGGCCATGGGTTATACATTTCCGAACTCCAGCAACGCCCGGTGGAACTGTTGATGATCCCGGCCAGCACCGTGGTGTCGATCCCCAGTGCATCGCCCAGCGCCATGGCTTCACTGACGCCGACCATGGAAATCGCCAGCAGCAGGTTGTTGCAGATCTTGGCGATTTGCCCGGTGCCGACTTCGCCGCAATGAACAATGTTACGGCCCATTTGCGCCAGCACTGGTTGCAGGGTGGCGAACAGTTCAGGCGTGGCGCCGACCATGAAGGTCAGTGTGCCGGCCGCCGCACCGCCCGTCCCGCCAGACACCGGCGCATCGGCCATGGCCACGCCTTGCTTGGCGGCAGCCGCGGCGACATCGCGCGCGGTTTGCGGATCGATGGTGCTGCAATCCACTGCAGGCACACCTTTGCCGATACCGGCGAGCACGCCGTCCTCACCCAGCCACACGCTGCGCACATGCACAGCGGCAGGTAGCATGGTGATCACCATTTCTGCGTCTTGAGCCGCTTCACGCGCCGACGCGCTGATGCTGCCGCCCAGTTGCTCCAGCTCAGCCAGAACGGTCTTGTTCAGATCGACCAACCGCAGCGAGTGGCCAGCCTTGATCAGGTTGCGCGCCATCGGGGCGCCCATGTTGCCGAGACCGATAAAAGCGATTTTCATGTCCGGCTCCTTAACGCAAGTTGATGGTGGTGTTCACACCGTCGTTGACGCTGTTGTCATCGAACCAGCGACTGGTGACGGTCTTGGTCTGAGTGTAGAACTGCACCACTTGCTTGCCATAGGGACCGAGGTCGCCGAGTTTGGAACCGCGCGAACCGGTGAAGCTGAAGAACGGGACCGGCACCGGAATCGGAATGTTGATGCCGACCTGGCCAACGTCGATTTCGCTCTGGAACTTGCGCGCTGCCGCACCGCTTTGGGTGAACAGGCCCGTGCCGTTGCCGAACGGGTTGGCGTTGACCAGGGCGATGGCCTCGTCGAGGGTGGCGACTTCCAGAACCACCAGCACCGGGCCGAAGATTTCCTGGGTGTAGATCTGCATGTCGGTGGTCACACCGGAAAACAGGGTCGGGCCGACAAAGTTGCCCTGCTCGAAGCCTGGAACCGTGATGTCACGACCGTCCAGCTCAAGCTTGGCGCCTTCCTTGATGCCACTCTCGATCAGATCAAGAATTCGCTGCTTGGCTTTTTTCGAGATCACCGGGCCGACGTCAGTGCCGGGCTCGCTGCCGGCATTCACCGTCAGTTTCTGTGCCAACGCCTTCAGGTCTGGCAGCCACTGTTTGGCCGCACCCACCAACACCACCACCGAGGTGGCCATGCAACGTTGACCGGCCGCACCGAAACCAGCGCCGACCAAAGCATTGAGCGCTTGTTCGCGATTGGCGTCCGGCAGCACAACCGCATGGTTCTTCGCGCCCATCATCGATTGCACGCGCTTGCCGTGTTTGCCCGCCAGGTCATAGACGTGAGTGCCGACCGCAGTCGAACCAACGAAGGACACAGCCTTGATGTCCTTGTGGGTGCAGAGTGCATCCACCACGTCCTTACCGCCATGAACAACGTTGAGCACGCCAGCCGGAACGCCGGCCTCGATTGCCAGTTCCACCAGCAGCATGGTCGACATCGGGTCCTGTTCGGACGGCTTGAGCACAAAGGTGTTGCCGCAAGCGATGGCCATCGGGAACATCCACAGCGGAATCATCGCCGGGAAGTTGAACGGGGTAATACCGGCGCACACGCCGATTGGCTGACGCAGGGTGTAGGTATCGACGCCGCCCGCGACGTTCTCGGCGAACTCGCCCATTTGCAGGGTGCCGATGGAGCACGCGTGTTCGACCACTTCCAGGCCGCGAAAGATATCGCCTTCAGCGTCGGCAATGGTTTTGCCTTGCTCGTTGCTGAGCACCACGGCGATGCGTTTGGAGTGTTCACGGATCAACGCCTGGAGCTTGAGCATGATGCGCATCCGCGCGCCGATTGGCGTCAGCTTCCAGGTCTGGAAGGCGCGATGGGCGGCAGTGATCGCGGCGTCAACTTCTTGCGCGGTGGCGAACGGGACCTTGGCCAGCACTTGCTGGGTCGCCGGGTTGACGATGTCGTGCCACTCGGTGGTCTGCGACTCGACCCACTCGCCGTCGATCAACAACTTGACCTTCTGCACAGTGGTTTCGTTTGGCTTGAGCGTTGCGTTCATATTGGGTCTCCGGGAAATTGTTCTTATGTAGAGAGCTATCTGGGGAGCCAAGGCGAAAAGTCGCCTTGCAATGAAGCGGTTGCCGCGAATTGATTATCCGGCTGTTCCTGGAGTATAGATGTGCAAACTTCTGATAAGAACGCACATAAAAGCCGGTCCATCATGCAAAAAAACATCACGTCTTTAGGCTCGTTGAACTGGGATGACCTCAAGTTTTTCCTTGAGGTCTCCCGTACCCGCAAGGCTAGCACCGCGGCCAAGCGACTCGCGGTGGACTACACCACGGTCTCGCGGCGCATCAGTTCACTGGAAGCCGCGCTGGGCACCTTGCTGTTCGAGAAATCCCGGACCAGCGGCTTTGTCCTGACCGCCGAAGGTCAGCGATTGCTCGGTTATGCCGAATCGATTGAAAGCACCCTGCACATGGCCTGCGAACAGGTTTCAGGTTCAGGCGTGGCGTTGTCCGGGCATGTACGCATGGGCTGCACCGAAGGCTTCGGCAGCTTTTTCATCACCCCGCAGCTGAGCCATTTCGTCGATGCCTACCCGGCGATCTCGGTCGACATCCTGCCGCTGCCGCACTTCATCAGCCTGTCCAAGCGTGAGGCGGATATCGTCATCGCCCTGGAGCGTCCGGAGCACGGGCCTTACGTCTGCTGCAAGCTCTGCGACTACAAGCTACAGCTCTACGCGACTCAGGATTATCTGGACAAGCACCCGCCGATTAACCGCCCGGCAGACTTGGGCAAGCATCAATTCATCAGTTATGTGGACGACCTGGCCTTCAGCTCGGAGCTGCTGTACCTGGCGAACGTTTTGCCTGGCGCCAGCGCCAATCTGCGAAGCACCAGCGTGATCGCCCAATTCGTCGCGGCACAACAAGGGCGCTCACTGGCCATTCTGCCGTGCTTCCTGGCGGCCCAAGACCCGCGCTTGCTGCCGGTGCTGCCAGAGGAGATCAACATTACCCGGCAGTTCTGGATGTACTGCCGGGAGGACCTGCGCAAGCTCAAGCGAATCACGTTGTTGTGGGATTACATCCGTGAGGTGACTGAGCGCAATCACAGCCTGTTGATGGGCGAAAGCCGGGGGATGCTGTTCGCCGATTAACCAGCGCTCACCACGATCGACACTCGACGGTTTTCGGTGCGGCCCGCAGCGGTGTTGTTGGAGGCCACCGGCTCATTGCTGCCCAGACCGCGCAACTGGATGTTTTCTTCTTTCATGCCGACCGTTGTCAGGACGTTGCCGACGCTTTTCGCGCGGCGCAGGGACAGCGTCTGGTTATAGGACTCTTTGCCCGATGCATCGGTGTGACCATCGACCCGCACGCGCTCGATGCCGACCGCCAGCAAGGCTTTGCCGATGCGTTCGACGATCTCGGTGCTCGCAGCGTTCAGGCCATCGTCGTCACTGCCAAACAGCACTTTGCCAGACAAGCCAAACGCCCAGCCCTCATCGGTCAGCTCGAAGCCTTGCTGTTTGAGCACGGAGATTTGGCCAGGGGTCAGGCCCTTTTGAGGAGCCGTCTGGCAGCCGGCCAATGCCAGCAAGGCCATGAACAGACTGATCGTGAAAAAACGCAGGAAATGTCGAGTGATCGAAAACAAAGCATTCAGCTCCTTGATTGAACATGGGCGACAGGGTGCTCCGACCCGGCCGTGTGCTGCGCGCCTCGGGAAACACGCTTGGCTTGGTACATCGCCGCGTCGGCGGCATTGAGCAGAGCGCCCGGTGTGGACCCATGATCTGGATACACGGCGATGCCGATACTCAGAGAGGTCAACACGTGGGTGTTACTTGGCAGCAGGATCGGTAATTCCATACTGGCCAGGATCTTGTCGGCAATCCGTTCCGCGTCTTCGATTTTGTGCAGTGGCGTCAGCAACACGGCAAATTCATCGCCGCCCAGACGCGCCACCAGATCCTCTTCGCGCAACTGCGCACGAACCCTGTTGGCGACGGCGATCAGCACGGCGTCACCGGCGGCATGACCGAAGCCATCATTGATTTCCTTGAAGCGGTCGCTGTCGAGAAACAGCACGGCCACTCGCTCGTTGAGCTTGTTGGCATTGCGCAACGCACGGATCAGGCGCCCTTCGAAAAACGCCCGGTTCGGCAATCCGGTGAGGCTGTCGTGACTGGCCTGGTGCGCCAGGGTTTCGTTTTCGCTCTTCAGATGGGTCTGCCAGGATTCGAGCTCACCGAGCAACGCATTGAAGTCATTGCCCAGGTTATCGAGTTCCGCGATCTCGGCGGGTGGCACACGCCGGTCAAAGGCTCGGTCGCAGCGGGCGGCATGCGCGACGGCGGCGAGGCGGCGCAGCGGGCCGGTAATTGCGCGAAGTTGTCGGCGTGCCAGATAAAGCGCGACCCAGGCACTGATGGCCGTGCACAGGACGATTCCCACCAGACCGCTGAGCAAGAAACGCAGCAGGCTGCCGCCGTGACCGGTGAGCTGGATGCTACCGACTTCCCGGCCTTGATGAACGATCGGCATGACGATGGGTTTTTCCAGAAAGGTTTTCGCGATCTGCAATTCCAGGTCGGAGAACAAACCGCTTTCCGGTCGCTGCCAGCGCGCCAATACCCGCCCCTTTTCATCCAGCACCTGGGCGTCGGCGACTTCTTCCGTTGAGGCGATCAACGCCAGCGCCTCAGTGGCCGCCGCTTTGTCGTTGAACACCACTGCGGCCTCCACCGTGTAATTGATCGAACGCGCGATCAGGTGCAGGTTGTGGTCGGCATACACCCGCAAGGCAAGCACGCCCAACAATGTCAGGGAGATGCTTGCCATGGCTACGCCCACCAGCGCGACGACCAAGTGCCCGCGTCCGATGACCGAGCGCAAGGTGGGGCGATCACCCGGTGTGAATAGAATCATGGCGCCGCCTTGCGGCGGGACAATTGCAGCACACTGGGGTGAATGCGTACGCCGCTGCGGGCGACGGAGTCGAGGTTGACCTCGAAAGACACCTGATCATCACTGACCCGCAAGCAAAACAGGCTGCCGACGGTGCACTGATCGTCGCTCTCGCTGATGCTCAGCACCGGGCGCTCCGTCAACGAGGCAAAGAGTCGACTGCGCTCATCACTGGTGAGCTTGCCGATGTACACCGCATCGCATGCATCGACAATTGACGGGTTTTCGGCCAAGTACCGTTGCACGGTGACGGGCCGACCAGTGGCCTGGGTTGCGCCTTTGACCAGGTCGTCGGTGTACTCGGTGGGGCCGACCACGCACAGGCGTAATTGGGCGGGCTCAACTGGCCAGCGCGCATAGCTGAGAATCCCGAGGACGACCTGAGTGACCGATTTGGCGCGTTGATCGGCCATGCTCCCAGGGTTTTGCGCCTGAGCGAAAACCACGCCGGTCAGCAAACAGAGAACACCTGCAAGCAGCATTTGCTTGCAGCCAACGACGCGTCCTGTCGTCCGGACAGCCACCTTCATGCAGGATTCTCTTTGAGACAGAAACGAAATGATGCCGCAACGATAGCATAGGGTCGGAACACCAGCGAGGACACGTGCGGCACCGATACGGCCAGTTCCCGCCATCCTGCGCCGTCCCTTCAATGACCCGGCTCGACGCCCTCTTCCCATTCCAGCATCAACCCGCTCAAGCGCTTGACCTTGCGTCGCACGGCCTCTTCAAACACCCCTGCTCGCGGCTCGATCAGAGTGAACCAGTGCTTGGCCCGGGTGATCCCGGTGTAGATCAGCTCCTTGGTGAGAACAGGGTTGAGCGCATCCGGCAGAATCAACGCCGTATGGGCAAATTCAGAACCCTGGGATTTGTGCACGGTCATGGCGTACACGGTTTCAACGTCGTTGAGTCGGCTCGGCAGGACAAAACGCACACCGCCCTGACCATCGTTGCGCGGGAACGCTACACGCAGCACATGCTTCCCAGGCGCCAGTCCATCGCGCTCCGGCAGTTTGAGGGCAATACCGATGTCACCGTTCATCAATCCCAGGCCATAGTCATTGCGAGTCATGAGAACCGGCCGACCTTCGTACCATTGCTGGTCGCTGTCGATCAGTCGAGCCTTGAGCAGCGCGGCGGTGACTCGCTGATTCAAACCCTCCACTCCCCATGGGCCCTTGCGTACGGCGCACAACAGCTGGAAGGCGTCGAAAGCCTGCAACACCTGGCGCGCCCAATCGGTCCAGCGTGGATCATCGAGCGAGCTGTCGAGCGGCGGACGCTGGCTGCGCAGCAGATGCAGGTAATGACGATAGCCTTGCGGCCCCTCGCCATGGCCTTCAAGCAGCAAGCGTTCAAGCGCCCGATCATGCTCACCTTTGAGGGGCAGAGAAAACACATCTTCGTGGCTTCGAGCCTGCAACAGCTTGCGAGCCTCTTCCGGCTGCTGCTGGTTGACCCAACGGGCCAACTGACCAATCCCGCTGCCCTCACCGAATCGGCGCGAGTGACGGAGCATCACGACTTGTTGGGCTAGGGGATGAGCACGGTCGGTGTCCTCCCGCAAACCGCTGGCGCTCAGGCTTTCGCCACTGATGGACTCAAGCCACTGCCGAGTTTGCGGGCTGTACCAGCCAGCCTCGGCATCGCGACACAGATCGCCCAGTACCGCGCCCGCCTCCACCGAAGCGAGTTGATCCTTGTCACCGAGCAACACCAGCCGGGCATGGGCCGGCATTGCGTCGAGCAGGTTTGCCATCATTTCCAGGTCGATCATCGAGGCTTCGTCCACCACCAGGACATCCAGCGGTAAGCGATTGCCGGCGTGGTGACGGAAGTGCCGAGTGCCGGGGCGACTGCCAAGCAAGCGATGCACGGTGGTGACGTCAGACGGTATTTTGTCTCTGACGGCGTCTGCGACTTCCAGTGTCCGGACTTGCTGGCTGATGGATTCCGTCAGCCGCGCCGCCGCTTTGCCGGTAGGCGCTGCCAGACGAATGCGCAGCGGCTTGCCCGCCGCCACTGCTGGCGCCTGGAGCAACGCCAGCAACCGCACGACCGTGGTGGTCTTGCCGGTGCCCGGTCCGCCGGTGACGATGCTGAACGCGCTGCGGGTGGCCAGGGCGCAGGCGAGTTTCTGCCAGTCGATCACTTCACCGGGCTTGGCCGGACCGAACAGACCCGTGAGGCGTTGGAACAGGTCATTCGGCGTAGTTTCATGTTCAGCCAGGCGCAAGCGCAGGGCATTGTCGATGCGCCTTTCGTAAGCCCAATAGCGGCGCAGGTACAGGCGCTTGCCCGACAGCACCAAGGGCCGAGATTGCGCCTCCTCTCGACCATCGACGGCCAGCGCTACCAGGCGACTGGACGCCAGGACCTTGCACCAATGCGCGCCGTCCAGCGCCTCAAGCAGTTGCGATGGCAACACCATCGCACCGCTTTGCACATCGCCTTCCGGCGGCAGCGACAAGGCGAAGTCCGGCTCTTTCAGCGTTTCGAACAAATCCAGGCAGACATGGCCGTGGCCCAGTTGGTGACTGGTCAACGCGGCGGCGAGCAGCACCAACGGATCATCGTCGGGGGCGAGTTCGTGGAGGAAGGCGACAAAGGCCTTGTCCAGCGCCCGCAGCCAGCCACGTTCCACCCAGCGAGTCAGCAATAGCAGCAGGTCATCTGCCCGAGTCAGGGGCGCCAGGTCCGCCAGGCTTTCGGCTGCCAATGGCGTGGGCAGCAAATCGGCGAAGGTGCGACTCATAACAGTTCTCCCTGTTCCCAGGCGGGTTCGGCCTTGGGTTCCGGCTTGCCTTGGAACAGCCGGTCAAGGCGCTCGATCAGCTCTCTGGGTGGGCGGGCGAAATACGCGCCTTGGGTGGGTGCACGCGTGCCACGCAGGAACAGATACAGCGCCCCACCAACATGCCGGTCGTAATCGTAATCCGGCAGTCGCGCCTTGAGCTGGCGGTGCAGGGCCAACAGGTACAGCACGTATTGCAGGTCATAACGATTGTCGAGAATCGACTGTTCCATGGCCTGCTCGGTGTAGGACGCGTCGTCGGGCCCCAGCCAATTGGATTTGTAGTCAGCGACGTAGTAGCGACCTTCGTGCTCGAAGGTCAGGTCGATGAAGCCCTTGAACATGCCGTTGAGCAATACCGGTTCGGCGGCCACCCGAGCGACGCCGTTATGGGTGTATTGGCGCACCAGTTCATCGAGCTTGAGCACATCGACTTTATGACTGGCGAACCAGAATTCCATCTCGACGCGGTACTGGGTGAGCTGCTCGAAAATGACCGGGGACTGCCCATCACCGATGGGCAACGCAGACTTGAGCAAGTGTTGCAGCCAATCGCTCAGCGTGGTGATCCAGCCTTCCCAGCCACGGCGATTGCAGCGACGGGCAATGGCGTCTTCCACGACTTGCGGGGCGGCGCAGAAACCTTCATCTCCGACCCATTCCAGCAAACCATGGAGAAAGGTCCCGGGGTTCGGGCCACGGGGGAAGCGATGAATATCAGCGCCACCGGCAACAACTTCTCGCGGCGCTTGTGGATCGAGGCGCTCGTCGTCAAAGAGCTTTTGCGCTTGCGGGTTCTCCGGGGCTTCATCGCTGCCCACGCTCAGAATGTCGCCAATGCGCAAGGCACTGTAGGAGGCGATCCACCAGTTTTCGCTCGCCTTGCGCTTGGGTATCAGCGGCGCAAGCAACTTCGCTTCATTGCGTGGCGGGTGATAGTGGTCGGCTGTCGCCTCAGGCATTTCCCCATAGCTCAGTGCCGGACAGTCTTGCTGAAGATCTTCCAGCCAGCGTTTCAGGCCTGCGGACTCGGTCAGCGGAGCACCGCCGCCCAGCAAATAACCCAACGCAGACAGGTGCAAAACCGAGCTGTTGTTATTGCCGCGTTTGAGATCGGTCACGCCGAGCCAGCAGGCATGTTGTGCCCGCGTCAGGGCGACGTAGAGCAACCGCAGGTCTTCGGCCAGACGCTCATCATCGGCGAGAGCAATCAATTCGGCAGTCGGCTTCAGGGTCACCTGAGCCTTGCCGTTTGCGTCGTGGAAATGCAGCGGTAAACGGCTGCCATCCACCGGTTTTGCCGAGCAGATGAAGGGCAGGAACACCAATGGATATTCCAGCCCTTTGGACTTGTGAATGGTCACGACCTTGACCAGTTGCGCATCGCTTTCCAGACGCAGGATCTGTTCTTCACCGGCCTGACCGGACAATGCCAAATGTTCGGACAGATGACGAATCAGCGCTTGCTCCCCATCGAGTTCGGCAGCGGCCTGCTGCAACAACTCCGACAGGTGCAACAAATTGGTCAAGACACGTTCGCCGTCACTGCGCGCGATCAATGCCTCGGGTAACTGGAAGTCATGCAACAGGCGCCGCAACATCGGCAACACGCCTTGCTTGCGCCACAGTTCGCGATATCCGCGAAACTGCATGACCCGCGATTCCCAGGCCAGCTCGTCTTGATTCAGACGTTCCAGTTCAGCCAGGGAAAGATTCAGCGTGATACAAGCCAGCGCGGCTCGAAGTGGTCGCTCGACATCCGGCTCGGCACAAGCCTTGAGCCAGGTCAGCAGGTCGTGGGCTTCCTGCGCTGCGAAGACCGAATCCTTGTCCGAGAGGTAGACGCTACGCACGCCGCGCGCAGAGAGTTCGCCACGCACGGCCTGAGCCTCTTTGCCGTCACGGACCAGAATCGCGATGTCGGCAGGCAAGAGGCGTCTGAAATCCTTGCCGTCTTCGATGAAACCCGCTCGACCTTCTTCGCCCCCGTTGAGCAACGCGGTGATTTCACTGGCACAGGCGGCGGCGAGTTGTTGTCGATACACCGCACCCGACAGCGGCTGCTCAGCGGACAGGTGCCAGATGTTCAGGGCGGGGACGACTTGGCCATCAACCTGCAGAACTTCTTTGCGACCTTGGGATTCAACGGGCAGGAACGGCACTGGATTCTCGCCGTTTTTTTCACGAAACAGGAACGCGCCGCGTCCCAGCTCACGAGACTCGGCACGCTCGAATACATGGTTTACCGCACTGACCATGCCGTGGCTGGAACGGAAATTTGTTCCCAGGGTATGCAAGCGGCCGGCAGTGGCCTGGCGTGCCCGCAGGTAGGTATAGATGTCGGCACCGCGGAACGCGTAGATCGCTTGCTTGGGGTCGCCGATCAGAAACAGGCCGCATTCGGGATTGTTGTCGTCGATGCGATAAATGCTTTCGAAAATCCGGTACTGCACCGGGTCGGTGTCCTGGAATTCATCGATCAGCGCCACCGGAAACTGCTCACGAATCAGAGTCGCGAGGCGCTCGCCACCATCGGACTGCAATGCCGCATCGAGGCGCAGCAGCATGTCATCGAACCCCATCTCCGCGCGGCGACGCTTTTCTTCCTCGAACCGTGCACTCACCCATTGAGCGGCGTGTTGCAGGACCGCCGCGTCAGGGGTAGGCAACCCATCAAGGCTGGCCTTGAGGCCGGGCATGGCCTCCAGACCAGGGTGACTGGGGGCGTCTCCCTTCCAGGCTTCGGCCATGCCATCCGGGGTCAGACGAGTGAAGCCGGTGCCGATATCCAGCTGCTCCAGGGACTCGTCTTCGGCCCAGGCCTTTATTTTTTCGAACCAGGGTTCGAAATAACGTGCCTGCATCTTCCGACCGTCGACGCTTTTACTCGCAACGCCTTGGTGACAGAGGGCAAGCAACTCGTCCGCCCATTGGCGCCAAGGCATCTTGAGTTCGAGCAACGCAGTTCGTCGCTCCTGCAGGCACTCGGTGATGAGGTCGGCAGGCTCTTTACCTTCGATACTGTCCCGTTCGCTGGCGAACAAACCACGTACACGAGGCAACAACGCCGCCGGACCACCCCAATTATTTCGCACCCAGTTCAGGGCATCGCCTTGCATCGGATAGCAGAACAGCCGCCAGTAATCGCGCAGCACTTCGCCCAGCAAATCGCTGTGATCGGTTTCAAGGGTTTGGGTAAACAGGCTGCCGCTGTCGAATGCATGCTCGCGCAACATGCGCTGGCACCAACTGTGAATAGTCGATACGGCGGCTTCATCCATCCACTGTGCGGCGATGTCCAGGCGGTTTGCGCAGCCTGACCACTGTTCCGGCAGATATTCATCACGCAGTTCAGCGATGAGGCTGTCGGGTGCCTTGATCTCCTCACGGAAGTACCGCGCGGCTTCAGCCAGACGTGTGCGAATACGTTCGCGCAACTCCTTGGTCGCGGCATCGGTGAATGTCACAACGAGGATTTGTGGCGGCAACAATTCACGCCCAAATCCACCCGATTCGCCACCGTGCCCGAGGACCAGACGTAGGTACAACGCGGAAATGGTGAAGGTTTTGCCAGTACCGGCGCTGGCTTCGATCAGTTGACTGCCACTCAGGGGGAATGCCAGGGCCAGTGGTGTTTTCGTGGTCATGCGCGCGCCTCCTCGCTGTTCAACGAACGCCAAGGGGCTTCGAGCATCGGCTTATACAAAGTGTTGCACCAGTGGTGGAAAGTATTCGCGGCAATCAGAGCATCGTAATCGGCGAATTGCCGAGCGAGTGCTGGGCTCTCACGGCGTTCGCCGTCGGTGGTTTGACCGTCGCCTTCATAGGCTTTTCGAGCAGCGTCGTCGGCTTTGACCGGGTCTGTCTGGGAGAGCCAGGCAAAGGCTGTTTTCACCGCGATCGGCAGCGGCTGGCACATGCCTTTCTTCCATGCTTGCAACAGTTGGCCCAAGGCGCGCAATGCTACCGCCTCCTCCAGCGGAGCCAGCAGCAGACTATCGTCACTGGCCACCAACGCCGTGGTCATCGACATGCCGCTGGCGCAGGCTACCAAGTGATTGACCCAAGGTCGCGTCAGGCGATGCCACTTGCGGGTCTTGATCGAACCAATGCTGTTGGGAATCGTGGTGACCGATAGCAAGCCGCCGTCTGCACGCTGATACAAGCCACTGAGCCAACCCTCCAGACGCAGACCTTCCAGCTCCAGGCTCACTGGCAACGCACTGGTGAGCGCTGTTGGCCATAACGTCAGCAGTTGTTGGTAGCGTTGCAACAGATCCGGCAATGGTTCGATCAACTCTCGCTGTAGAGATTCGCCAAACCCGGCCATGGGCAACAGACCACTGTTTTGCAGGCGCTTTGCCTGCGTCTCTAGCGCCGAATCGACATGCGCCAATTGCCCCAGCGCCGCGCCAAGCAAACTGTCACTGAGGCTATAGCGCTGAAGTGCGTCGAGTACAAAGGGCTCTTCATCGGCCAAAGGGGCTTCAGCCGCTTCGAAAAATACCTTCAGCCGCTGACTGAAAAAATGTCGCACCGGGTTACGCAGGAAATCCTGCAATTGACCGAGGCTCAGCGGTTCCTCTTGAATGTAGTCATCAAGCGTCTGAACATCCGTCGCCAGTTCACCGGTTTGATGCAGCACCTGCCACTCACTGGCGTAGCTGAACAGGTCATCGCCCTCATGAAAATAGCGCGCGCTGAAGGGTTGCAGTGGGTGCTCTTGCGTCATGGCTTCAAGCAGGTCACTGCCGTTTGCTAATCGCCAGCCACTGGCGAGGTGGTCGCGAAGTTGGCCAATCAATACTGAAGCCGGGCGCTCACTGTTGTCCCGGATACTGCGACCGACCCAGCTGATATACAGTTGGTTGCGAGCCGACAACAGCGCCTCCAGCAACAGATAGCGGTCATCCTCACGCCGGGAACGATCACCCGGGCGGTAGTCGCTGCCCATCAGATCGAAGTCCAGCGGTGGTTGCGCTCGTGGGTAATCACCATCATTCATGCCGAGCAGGCAGACGAGTTTGAACGGGATCGCCCGCATCGGCATCAACGTGCAGAAGTTGACCGCCCCAGCCAAAAAACGCTGAGACAGGCGCCCCTGGTCGAGTCCTGCCAGCCACGCTTCACGGACCACGGTCAACGGCAGGTCATCATGCAAGCCTACTGATTCGCAGGTCTCAAGCCAGGTTTCACGCAATTCTTCCAGTTGGGCCAGCAGGTAATCGTCATGCTCATTGCTGGCCTGGAAAAACAACTGCACCAACGCCTGCATCCTGACGCCCCATTGCTTGGGTGGCGCAGGTTGCATCAGTTCCTGATGGGCAACCTCCAGCGCGTCCAGCAATGCAACCAAAGGACCGATGAGCGCGGCGTCCAGACCGCCAATTTCATCGTAAGGCTCGATACCTTCGCAGGCACTGGCGCTGCCAACGGCATAGCCGAGCAGCATCCGGCGCAGGCCGAAACGCCAACTGTTCTGCTCTAGCGCTTCAGGCAATCCCAAACCAGCACGCTGTTCGGCATTCATGCCCCAGCGAATGCCGGCGCCTTCGATCCAGCGGTGCAGGGTCGGCAGGTCACGCTCTTCTACACCGAAGCGAGCACGCAGTGCGGGAACGTCCAGCAGGTCGAGGATCTCGCTGACGGGGAAGCGGCTGTCGGGGAGCTTCAACAGATGTTCTACGGCAATGAGCAGCGGATCACGACCGCGCTGGCCTTGGTCCGCGAGCGTGAACGGTATGAAGCGCGGATCGAAGCGATCCAGTTGGCCGAATACTGCGCGGATATGCGGCGCGTAGCTGTCGATATCCGGGACCATCACAATCACGTCGCGTGGCTTCAACTGAGGATCAGCACTGAAGCGTGCGAGTAACTGATCGTGGAGGATCTCTACTTCACGCTGCGCGCTATGGGCGATGTGGAAGCGGATCGACTCGTCCTGACTCAGATCGACGGCCGACCACTGCTCGCGAGTCTCGTTCAGGGGACGTAGCTCAAGGATGTCGTCTTGCAGTTGGTTGAGCATGTTCCGTGGCTGGCTATCGCTGAACAAATCGATCCGCCCATCACGAAATGCCGAACGATAGCTATTGGGGTCGTCGTAGCTGTCGAGCAGATTAATGTAGTCCCGCCCCTGCTTGCCCCAGGCTGCCAATAGCGGATGGGCATGTTGATGCAGGGTTTGTGGATCGAGCACGACAGGCATGCCGCTCTTTCGGGCCTGACGTTTGTATTGATGCCGCAACAGGTCTTTATCGGCGACGATGTCCGCCCAATGGTGACGACATGGGTTGTGTACGCAAAGCAAGACCTGGCTGAATCGGGCGAGTCCGGCAAGAGCTTCCAGGGCTTGAGCGGGGAGAGAGGAGATCCCGAAAACGATCACACGGGAAGGTAATCCTTTGGGCGCCACGTCGAGGCTGTTGATACGCTCAATAAATCTCTGATGGACTCCGGCACGACTTTGAGCCATGCCTTGTTCACCCACATCCAGCAACAACGCACGCCACAGTTCTGCCTGCCAACAGTTGGCCGGGGTGAGGGGCTTGGCCTCGCCTCTGACGCTTCGTAACTGATGACGACCTTCCGCCCAATCCTCCAGCCAGTCGGCCCGGTACACCTGGTATTGGTCGAACAGGTCTGCCAGTCGCTCTGACAACTGGTAGCGCTTGCGTAGATCAGTGTCGTTGGTGAGGAAGCGTTGCAGCGGTTCGAAATGTGGTTGATTGATCAGCTGCGGGAGCAGTCGCATCAGACGCCAGGTCAGCGGCGCTTTATCGAGCAGGGATTTGACCGGAATTTCATCACGCCCCAGAACCATGCGATAGAGCTGCCACATGAAGCTGCCCGGTAACTGAACATCGATGGCCGCTGCGATACCGCAGCCGCCCATATCGTCATCTTCCGGGTCTTCGGCCAACGCGAGTTTTAGCCATTGAGCGATGCCATTACTCTGAACCAGGGCGATTTCATTTTCCAAGGGAGCTAGCGGGTAGTTCCGCATTACGCTGATCACCAGGCTACGCAGTTCATCCAGACTGTTGCTTTGAACCACCATAAAACCGGCATTGAGGGACGCGGCGTCCGGCATAAAAGCTTCCTTGGGAAATTACAAAATCTAGGGCCGAACCTTAGCACTGTCGGGAGACTGTGACAGCCGGAAGCCGTCTGAAGATGCTGTACGAACTTTCCTGCGGGCAAAACAAAACCCCTACCTGCATACGCAGATAGGGGTTTCGGAATTTAATCTTGACGATGACCTACTCTCACATGGGGAAACCCCACACTACCATCGGCGATGCATCGTTTCACTGCTGAGTTCGGGATGGGATCAGGTGGTTCCAATGCTCTATGGTCGTCAAGAAATTCGGTAGCCAGGTCGTGTTCTCTTGCGAGGCCACGCTCCAGCGAATGGGTATGTGATAGCTTTTGGTGTTTTGCGAGTCTTCTCGAACTTTCGGTTCGTTTCGTCTTCACACACCGCAATCTGGTGCTCTTTCGCCTTTCAGCTCGAAGCAAGCAAATTGCTTGGGTGTTATATGGTCAAGCCTCACGGGCAATTAGTATTGGTTAGCTCAACGCCTCACAGCGCTTACACACCCAACCTATCAACGTCGTAGTCTTCGACGGCCCTTCAGGGGACTCAAGGTCCCAGTGAGATCTCATCTTGAGGCTAGTTTCCCGCTTAGATGCTTTCAGCGGTTATCTATTCCGAACATAGCTACCCGGCAATGCCACTGGCGTGACAACCGGAACACCAGAGGTTCGTCCACTCCGGTCCTCTCGTACTAGGAGCAGCCCCTCTCAAATCTCAAACGTCCACGGCAGATAGGGACCGAACTGTCTCACGACGTTCTAAACCCAGCTCGCGTACCACTTTAAATGGCGAACAGCCATACCCTTGGGACCGGCTTCAGCCCCAGGATGTGATGAGCCGACATCGAGGTGCCAAACACCGCCGTCGATATGAACTCTTGGGCGGTATCAGCCTGTTATCCCCGGAGTACCTTTTATCCGTTGAGCGATGGCCCTTCCATACAGAACCACCGGATCACTAAGACCTACTTTCGTACCTGCTCGACGTGTCTGTCTCGCAGTCAAGCGCGCTTTTGCCTTTATACTCTACGACCGATTTCCGACCGGTCTGAGCGCACCTTCGTACTCCTCCGTTACTCTTTAGGAGGAGACCGCCCCAGTCAAACTACCCACCATACACTGTCCTCGATCCGGATAACGGACCTGAGTTAGAACCTCAAAGTTGCCAGGGTGGTATTTCAAGGTTGGCTCCACGCGAACTGGCGTCCACGCTTCAAAGCCTCCCACCTATCCTACACAAGCAAATTCAAAGTCCAGTGCAAAGCTATAGTAAAGGTTCACGGGGTCTTTCCGTCTAGCCGCGGATACACTGCATCTTCACAGCGATTTCAATTTCACTGAGTCTCGGGTGGAGACAGCGCCGCCATCGTTACGCCATTCGTGCAGGTCGGAACTTACCCGACAAGGAATTTCGCTACCTTAGGACCGTTATAGTTACGGCCGCCGTTTACCGGGGCTTCGATCAAGAGCTTCGCGTTAGCTAACCCCATCAATTAACCTTCCGGCACCGGGCAGGCGTCACACCCTATACGTCCACTTTCGTGTTTGCAGAGTGCTGTGTTTTTAATAAACAGTCGCAGCGGCCTGGTATCTTCGACCGGCATGGGCTTACGCAGTAAATGCTTCACCCTCACCGGCGCACCTTCTCCCGAAGTTACGGTGCCATTTTGCCTAGTTCCTTCACCCGAGTTCTCTCAAGCGCCTTGGTATTCTCTACCCAACCACCTGTGTCGGTTTGGGGTACGGTTCCTGGTTACCTGAAGCTTAGAAGCTTTTCTTGGAAGCATGGCATCAACCACTTCGTGTTCTAAAAGAACACTCGTCATCAGCTCTCGGCCTTAAGATCCCGGATTTACCTAAGATCTCAGCCTACCACCTTAAACTTGGACAACCAACGCCAAGCTGGCCTAGCCTTCTCCGTCCCTCCATCGCAATAACCAGAAGTACAGGAATATTAACCTGTTTTCCATCGACTACGCTTTTCAGCCTCGCCTTAGGGACCGACTAACCCTGCGTCGATTAACGTTGCGCAGGAAACCTTGGTCTTTCGGCGTGGGTGTTTTTCACACCCATTGTCGTTACTCATGTCAGCATTCGCACTTCTGATACCTCCAGCAAGCTTCTCAACTCACCTTCACAGGCTTACAGAACGCTCCTCTACCGCATCACCTAAGTGATACCCGTAGCTTCGGTGTATGGTTTGAGCCCCGTTACATCTTCCGCGCAGGCCGACTCGACTAGTGAGCTATTACGCTTTCTTTAAAGGGTGGCTGCTTCTAAGCCAACCTCCTAGCTGTCTAAGCCTTCCCACATCGTTTCCCACTTAACCATAACTTTGGGACCTTAGCTGACGGTCTGGGTTGTTTCCCTTTTCACGACGGACGTTAGCACCCGCCGTGTGTCTCCCATGCTCGGCACTTGTAGGTATTCGGAGTTTGCATCGGTTTGGTAAGTCGGGATGACCCCCTAGCCGAAACAGTGCTCTACCCCCTACAGTGATACATGAGGCGCTACCTAAATAGCTTTCGAGGAGAACCAGCTATCTCCGAGCTTGATTAGCCTTTCACTCCGATCCACAGGTCATCCGCTAACTTTTCAACGGTAGTCGGTTCGGTCCTCCAGTTAGTGTTACCCAACCTTCAACCTGCCCATGGATAGATCGCCCGGTTTCGGGTCTATTCCCAGCGACTAGACGCCCTATTAAGACTCGCTTTCGCTACGCCTCCCCTATTCGGTTAAGCTCGCCACTGAAAATAAGTCGCTGACCCATTATACAAAAGGTACGCAGTCACCCAACAAAGTGGGCTCCCACTGCTTGTACGCATACGGTTTCAGGATCTATTTCACTCCCCTCTCCGGGGTTCTTTTCGCCTTTCCCTCACGGTACTAGTTCACTATCGGTCAGTCAGTAGTATTTAGCCTTGGAGGATGGTCCCCCCATATTCAGACAAAGTTTCTCGTGCTCCGTCCTACTCGATTTCATGACTAAGAGATTTTCGCGTACAGGGCTATCACCCACTATGGCCGCACTTTCCAGAGCGTTCCGCTAATCTCAAAGCCACTTAAGGGCTAGTCCCCGTTCGCTCGCCACTACTAAGGGAATCTCGGTTGATTTCTTTTCCTCAGGGTACTTAGATGTTTCAGTTCCCCTGGTTCGCTTCTTAAGCCTATGTATTCAGCTTAAGATACCTAACTTATGTTAGGTGGGTTCCCCCATTCAGACATCTCCGGATCAAAGTCTGTTTGCCGACTCCCCGAAGCTTTTCGCAGGCTACCACGTCTTTCATCGCCTCTGACTGCCAAGGCATCCACCGTATGCGCTTCTTCACTTGACCATATAACCCCAAGCAATCTGGTTATACTGTGAAGACGACATTCGCCGAAAATTCGATAATACTCAATTAAGAGCAACTCACAAATTTTACCTTAGCCTGATCCGTTACCAGTGAAAGTAACGTCCAGTCTATCTTTCTATCACATACCCAAATTTTTAAAGAACGAACTAGTCAAAGACTAGAAATCAACATTCACCATCATCACGATGGAATGCTCATTTCTAAGCTTTACACAATCAGAAGCAGTTAGTGGTGGAGCCAAACGGGATCGAACCGTTGACCTCCTGCGTGCAAGGCAGGCGCTCTCCCAGCTGAGCTATGGCCCCGTATTTCTACAGGCGTTTCCCACACAAAATTGGTGGGTCTGGGCAGATTCGAACTGCCGACCTCACCCTTATCAGGGGTGCGCTCTAACCAACTGAGCTACAGACCCAATTTCGGGCTGCTTCTTATCGTCTTCTTCAATGAATCAAGCAATTCGTGTGGGAACTTATGGAGCAGCTGATGTCGTCGATTAAGGAGGTGATCCAGCCGCAGGTTCCCCTACGGCTACCTTGTTACGACTTCACCCCAGTCATGAATCACACCGTGGTAACCGTCC